>JAQXPY010000001.1 GCA_029100885.1 Clostridiales bacterium
CTGTAAACGGATGGAGAATATGTCCGAATTTTTCGCGGAATTCTGCAAGGGTGAGAACATCGCTGTAAGGATTCACCCCAGCCTTATCGAGAAGATCCCAGTCGACAAGATGATTGCCAACCTCATCCGAAGGATAGGAGAGCAGCAGAACCACCTTTCTGCAGCCTGCAGCCATGGCGCGAAGCAGGAGGGAAAAACGGTTTCGGCTGAGGATAGGGAAGCATACTCCTACTGTTTCTCCGCCTGTTTTCTCACGGACATCTCTTGCTATCTGCTCGATGCTTGCATAGTTGCCCTGTGCTCTTGCTACAACAGACTCTGTAACTGCAACGACATCCCTGTCGCATGGAGTAATGCCGGCCTCCTTCCAGGCCTCCATTACTGAGTCGGCAGTGATCTGCGCGATATTGTCAGACTGACGGATGATAGGAGCGCGTACTCCTCTGACTACTGTACCTATAGTTCTCATATGTATTTACCCTTTCATAAGTTGTTTCAAAGCATTTGCCTATACAGCAGGCTTAGCCTGAATTTGCTCTGTTGTATAATTATATAGAATATCGCGAAAATAGTAATCATATTTTTGCAATCCGTAAGAAAAATAATACTAAATGTCAAAAAATGCTGTGATATACTTGTATTCATATCAGTATCAGGAACAATTACGGGGGTCAAGGTGAGCAAGCGTATTTTTCGATTCGGGACAAAGAAAAGATTGTCGGCGGCAGTGATGCTGCTTTGCCTTGCTGTATCCTTTTCCTCCTATGCGGATATCATAAGCGATGTTCCGGATATGAGCGGAGGAACAGAGAGCGGTATTGCGGCACCGCCCGCTGAAGGGTCTGTTTCGTCAGCCGGAAGTGGTCAGTTGGGTCAGAGCTCCTCAGTCGGGACAGCAGACGCTCCCGCAGATATCGGAAACGCTGCGGTACTTTCCGATGTGCCTATCATGGTGCCCGGGGGAACCGCTGTTGCTGCTTCGACCGTAAGGATCATGGCGCCGGGCAGCACCAACATTTCCGTAATGACGGAGACGGGTCCCGGACCGGGGGCTTCTGTATCCGGGACAGGACTTCCGGGAGAACAGTATATAAACGACGCAAAGACAAGGATAGAGCTTGGCTTTACGCTGGTCTCTCCTGTCCACAGCTATAACGGACTGAAGGTGGCGGAGGGATCGGTGCAGCTTGCAGACGGCAGCTGGGCTTCCATAGGATATGACAAATACATCCGTCAGCCTTATTTCAGACTTCTCAGAGAAGAAGGGGACTGGTATGTTGTTGCGGTACATGCCAGCAGGATAGGAAATTACAATGCGGGCACGGTGGTCGATGAGCTGTGGCTGAAGAAGTCGGATTGTACTGCACAGAGCTATATCGAGGTCAATACGGCAAATGAAAAGAGAATAGACATAGTCAGGGATGCCCTGTCTCTTCTGGGAAAGGGCTATCAGTACGCCGGAAACGGTCCTGATGCATATGACTGCTCGGGTCTTGTCAAGTCTGTAATGTCATCCTCCGGCATCAGCATTGCCAGAACCTCATCGGAGATCTGCAATGCAGGAACCGAGGTGGGGATCACAGGTCTCAGACCGGGAGATATTGTGGGTCGAAACGGTCATGTCGGCATATATATAGGAAACGGAGTGTTCGTGCATGCTGCCGAGTCTGCCTCGGGAGTCATTACAGAGGATCTTCAGATCTACAACAGCAACATAAATTCATTTAAGTATTACAGAAATGTTATTGGAGACTGATCCGGATGACAATGCTCCGGAACGGCTTTTATACCGGAGCTTACGCAGGGCGGCATAAATAATGCCGCCCTGTTCGAAATATTAAGTAATTCTTAAACCTTTCCGGAAAACCGCTCTTCTTTTATTTATTGTTTTAGTGTATAATCTATCAATCTGACTAAATCAGCAAAATATAAACAGAAGGGTTTAACGGTTTAACATGGAAAACAATTCAAGAGAATCATTTAAGGGTACCTTCGGCTTTATTATGGCTGCCGCGGGCAGTGCGGTAGGTCTCGGCAACATCTGGAGATTCCCGTATCTTGCAGCAAGAGACGGAGGCGGTCTTTTCCTGCTCTGCTACATTGTTCTTGCGCTTACATTCGGATATACTCTGCTTACCACCGAGATAGCCCTCGGCCGCAAGACCTCTCAGGGTCCTCTGACGGCTTATGGCGCAGTAAATAAAAAATGGGGCTTTATCGGTATTCTGGCAAGTATAGTACCGGCGATAATTCTGCCTTATTACTGTGCTATCGGAGGCTGGGTCATCAAATATGCAGTGGACTTCCTTACGGGAGCTGCTGCCGCAACAGCCGAGGACGGTTACTTTACCGGCTTTATTACCTCCGATGTGGGACCTATCGTATATATGGCAGTCTTTTCTGCGGCGGTAGCCTTTGTGGTATTTTCCGGAGTAGAAAAGGGAATCGAAAAGTACAGTAAGATACTGATGCCTGTGCTGTTCGTTATGATCATCGGAATCGCCGTATTCTCACTGACGCTTAAGGCTGAGGATGCTTCCGGACAGATCAGAAGCGGTCTTGAGGGGCTGTCGGTATTTGTAATACCTGACTTTACAGGTCTCACCTTCGGACATCTGCTTTCCGTTATCAGGGATGCTCTCGGACAGCTGTTCTATTCGATAAGCGTGGCCATGGGAATCATGGTTGCCTACGGCTCCTACAGCCGCAAGGATACCGACCTGATGAAGTCTATCAACAGCATTGAGATATTTGATACGCTTGTGGCGTTTGTGGCAGGAGTAATGATCATTCCAGCAGTCTATGTATTTATGGGCATGGAAGGCATGTCGGCGGGACCGGGACTTATGTTTATCTCTCTTCCTAAGATCTTCAAGGCCATGGGCTCTGTCGGAGTGGTGATCGGTGCGATCTTCTTTGTCATGGTGCTTTTTGCTGCCGTAACCTCGGCTATATCTATTTCCGAGGCTATAGTAGCCAGCCTTATGGACAAGTTTAAGATGAGCCGAAACAAGGCTGCAATAGCAACAACTGTATACGGTCTCATTCTCGGAATTGTGGTATGTCTCGGCTACAACGTTCTCTATTTTGACTATACACTGCCAAACGGTGCTGTAGGACAGATCCTTGATATCATGGACTATGTAAGCAACAATGTAATGATGCCGATAGTTGCGATCTGTACATGTATTCTGTTCGGCTGGGTGGCAGGACCTGACTATATCATCAGTGAGGTTGAAAGCGGAGGAGTTAAGTTCGGAAGAAAGAAGCTCTTTATCGTCATGATCAAATATGTTGCTCCGGTGCTGCTGGCGCTTCTCCTGCTTCAGGGAATCGGTATTATAGGATGATATTCCGGATATGGACAGGATCAGTCACACAATAATAAAAATAGCAAAATATATGAGAGCTCTGATCATCTGGTTTACGGTGGCAGTCGTGGTAGGCTGCTTCTGCGGACTGATTGGATCAGCATTTCATATCGGTGTTGACAAGGCCACGGAGATCAGGACAGCTGCTCCGTGGCTGCTCCTGTGTATGCCTGCGGCAGGCATCGTCATTGTTCTTGTATACAAGCTCTTCAGGACAGAAGGGCAGGGAACCAACGACATCATCGACGCGGCGCATTCGGGAAGCAGTCTGTCTATCGGACTGGTGCCTTCAATATTTATAGGGACTGTCCTGACCCATCTTGTAGGGGGAAGCTCGGGCAGAGAGGGTGCTGCTCTTCAGATGGGCGGAGACATAGGATATCATGTGGGAAGGCTCTTTCATCTCAGGAATCAGGACATGAAGGTTGCTACGATGTGCGGAATGGCAGCATTCTTTTCAGCGCTGTTCGGAACGCCGTTTGCTGCCGCGGTTTTTTCGATAATGGTAGTCTCTGTCGGCTCGTTCCTGCACATGGCGTTCCTGCCGTGCTTTGTCGCTGCCTTTACAGCATATATCATCTCTGTTCGTCTCGGCGTTGTTCCGATGCATTTTGACATCATAGTGCCGGCATTATCGGTATCTCTGTTTCTGAGAACAGCGGTGCTTTCGTTAAGCTTTGCACTTGTATCAACGGTTTTTTGCACATTTCTTCACACGACAGAGGGACTGTTCAGGAAGGGATTCCTTAAGAACCCGTATATCAGAGCTGTCGCGGGAGGAATCATTATTATCGCTCTGACCTACCTGTGCGGGACTGCGGATTATAACGGGGCAGGCACGGCTGTTATCAGAGCCGCCGTGGAGGACGGGACGGCCCGTCCGGAGGCATTTCTTCTCAAGCTTCTGTTTACTGCGGTGACACTGTCGGCAGGTTATAAGGGAGGAGAGATCATTCCGTCGTTCTTCGTGGGAGCTACTTTTGGCTGCGTGGCGGCTCCTCTGTTAGGAGTACCTGCGGGCTTCGGGGCGGCACTCGGCATGATCGGCGTGTTCTGCGGTGCGACGAATTGCATGTTTTCCTCTATCGTGCTGGCGGTCGAGCTCTTCGGAGCCGAGGGACTTATGTTCTTTGCACTGGTATGCGGAGTGACATATATGGTATCGGGCTACAGCGGACTGTATTCGACTCAGACCATTCTGTTTTCCAAGATAGGCGCTGATTATCTGGAGGTGAAGACCAACCATCACCATCTGGGGGACAGACACGATCCGGCTCCGGAAATACGGAATACCGGAACAGAGCACTGAATACTAAACACAAAACAAATCAGCGCAGAAGACCTGTCACCGGACAGATCCGGATCGGATAATCGATATTGTACTGGACATGGGTGTACTTTGTGTTAAAATAATTTAATTATAACTTAAATTTTAGTATTCACTGTATTACGGCAGAGAACCATTGCTGAAAAGCTATTTGCGGGAGGAAAAGTATGTATACACTGGACGATATCAAGGCGGTAGATCCAGAGATCGCGGCAGCCATCGTAGCTGAGCATGACAGACAGAATGAACACATCGAACTTATCGCATCCGAAAACTGGGTGAGCAGGGCTGTAATGTCGGCCATGGGTTCGGTTCTTACAAATAAATATGCAGAAGGCTATCCGGGAAAGCGCTACTATGGCGGATGCGTGGATGTGGATGTGGTCGAGAATCTTGCCATCGAGCGTCTGAAGCAGCTGTTCGGATGCGAATACGCCAATGTTCAGCCTCATTCCGGAGCGCAGGCAAATATGGCTGTAGAGTTAGCGGTTCTAAAGCCGGGGGATACCATGATGGGTATGAATCTGGATATGGGAGGACATCTTACCCACGGCTCGCCTGCTAATTTCAGCGGAATGTATTTCAATATCGTATCCTATGGCGTAAATGACGAAGGCTTTATCGATTATGATGAGGTGGAGCGTATTGCACTGGAGTGCAGACCGAAGATGATTTGTGCCGGAGCCAGTGCATATGCAAGGGCTATAGATTTCAGGAGATTCCGTGAGATCGCAAACAAGGTAAATGCTGTGCTCTGGGTGGATATGGCCCATATCGCGGGACTGGTTGCCGCAGGACTGCATATGAGTCCGATACCATATGCTGATGTGGTAACGACTACGACACACAAGACTCTCAGAGGACCTCGCGGCGGAGTCATCATGGCTACTGCAGCTGCAAACGAGAGATATAATTTCAATAAGGCAGTATTTCCGGGAACCCAGGGAGGACCTCTGATGCACGTTATTGCGGCAAAGGCGGTATGCTTCAAGGAGGCGCTGGATCCTTCATTCAAGGAATATGCACAGCAGGTCATTAAAAACGCTTCCGCTCTCTGCGAGGGACTGAAGGCAAGAGGCATCAGTATCGTGTCAAACGGCACAGATAACCATCTGATGCTGGTGGATCTTACTCCTTTCGGACTTACAGGAAAGGAAGTCGAGAAGCTTTTGGATGAGGCGCATATCACTGCCAACAAAAACACGATCCCTAATGATCCTAACAGTGCTTTTGTAACAAGCGGACTCAGACTCGGAACTCCTGCCGCTACAAGCCGCGGTCTAAAGGAGGATGACTTTGATAAGGTTGCAGAGGCTGTTGCGGTCGTGATAAAGGAAGGCGAGAAGGGCATTGAGAAGGCCCAGCAGATAGTGGCAGAGATAACGGCAAAGTATCCGCTGAAATAATACTTATGAATACCCGGTGATCGGTTTTTCGGTACCGATCGGGCAAAACCTGATAATGACAGCTTTAAAAGCAGGCATCCGAAGGGCAATGTCAACTTAATGACATTGGTTCGAAAGGATGCCTGTTTTTTGTGGCTGTTTTGCATCAA
>JAQXPY010000002.1 GCA_029100885.1 Clostridiales bacterium
AATACCTGCCGGCTCCGGTGATAGCCGCCATAAATCTCGCATATCCGGATCTGAATGCGGTTACATTGGAAATGCTTCCTGCCATGCAGCCCCAGATAGCGCTGCTGTTGGACATATACAGCCTTCTGAGCGATCCGGGAGCGACCGGAAGGGCGGTACTTGGAGTATCCGGCACAGATATCATTGGCGTCCTGCAGACGGGAAGCGCTCCGACGACGATCACCGCTGCATCGGCAAAAAAAGCAGAGAACTTTATCAGCAGCATGAGATCCATGCTTCAGCTTAAGACAAGCCTTAAGGCTATAGAAAACGGAAGCTACGGAAGCAGCGGAGCTTCCATAAGGCAGAATCTGGACCTTCTGTCAGGTGCGACAAGTCAGGCTCTGATAAACGGAGCTGCTGCCTATGCAACTGTAAACTTTGAGGACATGATAGCTCTGCTGGATTCTACATCCTCGGATATAGATGATGTTATGTCGGAGGGCGCCTCGGTATCGTATCAGACAAGCCGCCTGCTGGACAGCCTCAGAAAGACACTGTCGGATGTGGATGCGCTGACCGGAGTTATGAACACATATTACGGTGATATTCAGACGGCTCTCGGAAATATGTCAAACATAACAGAATCCGCGGAGCGCACCTCCAAAGCCCTGACGGATACGCTGCAGATATTGAATGATACTCTCAGAGCTGCATCGGAAAACCTCAGCAATGCGGGAGACCTTGGAATATCGGTGGGAAAGGATGCGGTCTCCAATATGAACAGCATTGTGGATAATACAAAAGATCTCAAGGAAGCAGGAGCCGATCTCAGGAAAACGATCAATGACGAGCTGGATAAGGAGGAGGCGGAGCACAACTTCCTCAATATGGATCCGAATGCAGAAAAGGAATCTCTTACCAGCAGAAAAAACAAGGAACCGAAGACAGTTCAGATCATCTGCAGAACAGATGAGATAAAGGCGGACGACAACACAGAGCCTCAGATAACGGACGCAGAGCTTCCTGAGGTAAAGCAGAGCTTCGGAGAAAGAGTGATCAATATTTTCCGCAGGATCCTGAACAGGATCACAGGCAAATAATGACACTGCGATGAGGAGAAAAAGAAACATGATGACAGAGAATAAGATTTTTGAAAATGCAGAAAGAGCCGTGTGCAGAACAACGGTTCTCGCAGCAGTCATGGTCGCCTGCATGACAGTAACGGCTTTTGCCATGACAAAATATGTGGATCTTGAGATAGATACAGACAACCTCCCGGAGCATAATGCCGGGGAAAGCTTTATGCCGGAATTCGTGCTCTCATCGGAAAATGACGAGCATATTTCAATCAGCTTCGGAGATAAGCCGGAAACTGCAGTAAATCCTACGATACCATATAATTATGAGATCAGGATAGCCTCCGACAACGAATCACTGGATGAGGATCTGGAGATAAGGGGTTCTGGTATAAGGTCCACATATGTGGATTTTGTATCGGCAGATAATTCTTCGGCCGAGGGAAGGCTGCAGGTATACCCGTTCTACAGACTTACGGCACCTGTGGTAAGTATTAATAAGAATGAAAAAAGGGTAAGCTGGGGTGAAGTACCCTATGCAGGAAAATATGAATACGTGCTGACCTATACCACAAAACAAGGTGATACAAAAACAGTACACGGCATAACAAAGCAGACCTCTATCAGCGCTGCACAGGCTCTGTCAGAGGATGCGGACGGTGAGATCGGGGCAGCAGTCAGAGCTCTGGCAACAGAGGAGGAAGGCTATGCGCAGGCCCGGATAGAAAACGGCACTGCATACTGGGACTTCATGGACTGGGCCGATAAGTACAGGATCAGGATAAGCTATACCTCGCCGCAGGGTAAAAAGGTGAAGCAGGAGTACAATGCGGCAGGGACGAGCTACAATGTACAAAGCTATATAAACTCCTCGTCGGATGGTAAGGTATCGGTAGAGGTCAGAGCGGTTCCAAGGCAGAATGAGTACAAATACTACAATATTGCATTGAGTGAATTCGGTACTGCCGGAGGAGAAGCCTCTGATACCGGAAAATATGAAATAGATGACCCGTGGGAGTTTCTCGCAGATTATTCGGCGGCCGTAAACGGAAACTTCGCCTCGAATATAATTGCCGCAACGGGAAACAGGAATATCGGAACAGTAAATAATGTGCCGGGAGGAGAGGCTTCGGCATCGTCCTCGGCATCGTCTTCATCTTCGGCATCCAAAGTCAGTGGTCCTGGCAGCCCGGCTGATGGCTCCGATACATTAAAAGCGGGGACAGGAGAAGCCTCCGGTACGTCAGGTTCGGCATCCTCAGGAGTCTGGAACAGAGTTACCTACAGATGGCAGTATCTGATAAACGGAGTACCTTTTGACCGCGGCTGGATGAAGCTTGGAGAAGCATGGTATTATTTTGATACCGACGGCTTCATGCACACGGGGTGGCTCACTGATACGGACGGAAAAAGTTATTATCTGGAGTCTGTTGTCGGAACAGGACAGGGGCAGATGGTCACCGGAGAGAGAAGCATAAACGGAAGGAAATATATCTTTGATGAAGACGGAGCCTGCACGAATCGAAACGGTCTGTAGGAGAGATATTTACAGGTCATCCGGCACTTGCATGAAGCATTGCCGGATGATACTATTATTCACGGGCGAAAAGCCCGAAATAATAAGACCTGAACAAGGGCGATCGGGGTGCGGATATGATACAGGATATTTTTCCGTCAGACTATGATAATTCATACAGAAATGTTTCTCCGGAAGACAAGGATCTCGTGGTGATGTGTAATTCACAGAGGCTTATATACAGACTGAACGGATCCGAGGCAGAGCTTCCAACGGTAGGAATGCTGAGGGATATATGGAAGGCGGATATTTCAGGACTGAGATATCTTTTTTCAGCAGGAAGCAAAAGATTTTTTCTGTACAGGGAGGAAGCGGAGGAACGGGATGGCTTTGTCCGGGACAATCTTATGGCAATAAGAGGTCTGGAGCCGGCATATGTTTCCTTTGCTGCGGCAGTCGGGGCACATCTTGCACACTGGTATGACAATAATATCTACTGCGGAAAATGCGGAGACAGGCTTATTCACAAGGAAACGGAGCGGGCTCTCGTCTGCCCGAAATGCGGAAATACTGTATTTCCGAGGATCAATCCCATCATCATCGCAGCGGTCACCGATAAGGACAGGCTGCTGGTGGCGAAATACAACAAAAAGCATTTTAATACGAGAAACAATCAGTATGTTCTGCTGGCGGGGTATGTGGAGATCGGGGAGAGCTATGAGGATACGCTGCGCAGAGAGGTAATGGAGGAAACAGGTCTCAGAGTCAAAAACATCCGGTATGTGACAAGTCAGCCATGGCCTTTTTCGCAGACCTCGATAGCCGGCTTCTATGCGGAGGCAGACAGCACTCTGCCGCTGAAGATCCAGAAGGACGAGCTGTCTGAGCTTGTATGGATAGAAAGGGATAAGCTGCCTGCCAGAAAGAACAGGACGAGCATCACAGACAACCTGATCGAGTGGTTCAGGCACGGAAAAAGCATCGAGGAAATAAGAGACGAAAGAGATGCCGCAAACGAGGCGGCATATGCTGCAAAAAATTACGGTTGAAATATTTAATAAATTAGAGTATTATTACACAATCAATTTATAAATGATTTCAGATGAAACAACGGCGTTTCCTTTAGGGGAAATGCCGTTTTTTGCGAGAATCTTTTGCAGAGCGCTGAATAGCTGTAATGCACTGCTCTGAAAAACGGAGGTTAGTATGTGTGGATTTGTAGGAATGTTTGATATTGATCAGGATGCTGCCGCATTCAGGGAAAAGGTTATAGCCATGAGCAGGAAGATCCGTCACAGGGGACCTGACTGGTCGGGCGTATATACCGGAAGGGATACGGTGATCTGTCATGAGCGTCTGTCTATCGTAGACCCGCTTTCCGGAAAGCAGCCTCTGTACAGTCCGGACGGCAAGGTGGTTCTGGCCGCGAACGGCGAGATCTATAATCATATGGATATCAGAGAGAAATACAAGGACACATATGATTTTCAGACAAAATCGGACTGCGAGGTCATACTTGCGCTGTATCAGGACAAGGGCGAGGATTTTCTGGAGGAGCTTAACGGCATATTTGCCTTCTGCCTGTATGATTCGGAGAAGGATTGCTATATAGTGGCAAGGGATCATATCGGCATTATTCCGCTCTATCAGGGCTGGGATCAGGACGGACATTATTTCGTTGCCAGTGAGCTTAAAGCGCTGGAGGGAGTCTGTACTACAATAACCGAGTTCATGCCGGGAACAGTATTTTCATCAAAAACAGGAAAGACCACAAGATGGTATAACAGAGACTGGGAGTCCTATGATGCGGTAAAGGATAATACAGCGAGCGTGGAGGCGGTCAGGGAAGGACTTGAGGCAGCGGTCAAGAGACAGATGATGTCGGATGTTCCTTACGGTGTACTCCTCTCGGGAGGACTGGACAGCTCCGTTATCGCTGCAATAACAGCAAAGTACGCCATGAATCGTGTCGAGTCCGGCGATAAGGAGGCCGCATGGTGGCCGAGACTTCATTCCTTTGCTGTGGGGCTCAAGGATTCTCCGGATCTGGCGGCTGCAAGAAAGGCTGCTGAGTATATAGGAACAGTCCATCATGAGGTGCATTTTACCATTCAGGAGGCACTGGATGCCGTAGACGATGTGATCTATCATCTTGAGACATATGACATCACTACAGTCAGAGCTGCAACTCCAATGTTCCTGCTGGCCAGAGTTATCAAAAGCATGGGAATAAAGATGGTGCTTTCCGGAGAGGGCTCTGACGAGCTGTTCGGAGGTTATCTCTATTTCCATAAAGCACCGAATGCAAAGGAATTCCATGAGGAGACCGTCCGCAAGCTTTCCAAGCTTCATCTTTATGACTGTCTGAGAGCAAACAAGGCGCTGGCCGCATGGGGAGTTGAGGGCAGAGTGCCGTTTTTGGACAAGGAATTCATTGATATTGCCATGAGAACGAATCCGAAGGCGAAAATGAGTATTGATGAGAACGGAAAGCCTCGTATTGAGAAATGGATAGTAAGAGAGGCCTTTAAGGACATGCTTCCGGACGAGATAGTGTGGAGGCAGAAGGAGCAGTTCTCGGACGGCGTAGGCTATTCCTGGATCGATACACTGAAGAAGACAACAAATGAAATGATCAGTGATGCCCAGTTTGCTCTGGCTGACAAGAGATTTCCTATCAACACACCGGCAACCAAGGAGGAGTACTATTACAGAACCATATTCAGCAGACATTTCCCATCGGAGAGTGCGGCAAAATGTGTTCCCCATGAGGCATCGGTGGCATGCTCGACTGCCAAGGCCCTGGAGTGGGATGAGTCCTTCAGAAAGATGAATGAGCCTTCGGGAAGAGCCGTAAGCGGAGTACACGAGTCTGCCTACGAAAAACAGCAGTGATTATTTCGGTAAATACTGCAGTAAATATTACAGTGAGTCATCACCATACTGGACCGACCGCGAAAGCCGGATATACTCCGGTCTCACCGGTCGGTCCATTTTTTTGCGTGGAGATCTGAACCTCTAAAATAATAATGCGGGATTTTGTTAATGAAAAAAGGACAGATTAATGGTATATTCAGAGAAAAGAGAACGGATGAAGCACGAATCCTGCTGACTCGATCTATCGGGAGGATTCCAGTACTTTGAAAGGGTAAGCTATGTCATATTTAATTGTATCTGATTCATCATCAAATATCAGAGAGATCGCAGGGGAAAACTACAGAACAGTCCCGCTGCATATCTTTCTCGGAGATCAGGATTGGCCGGACATTCCCGAGACCGATATGAATGCTTTTTATGCAGCTCAGGATTCCTTCAGAGGAAAGACCGCTTCATCCTGTCCGTC
>JAQXPY010000003.1 GCA_029100885.1 Clostridiales bacterium
TATCCGTGCGAAGAGGAGAAAAAACATTCATTCCGGACGGCAACACAGTGCTTAAAGAGAATGATGTGCTGTTTGTGGCCAGATTCGGGAATTGATATTGTACTTCAAACATGCGTAAAATGGCTTAAAATAAGAAAAAACCCCGGTTTTACCGAGGTTTTTCTAAAATGCAGAGAAAGGGATTTGAACCCTCACGCCATCGCTGGCACACGGACCTGAACCGTGCGCGTCTGCCGTTCCGCCACCTCTGCCTGTGTGAAGTTTTAAGTGAAACGGCGGCTGCTTTGCAACCGCCGCGGTATGCGGAGAATGGGACTTGAACCCACACGCCATTGCTGGCACAAGATCCTTAGTCTTGCTCGTCTGCCAATTCCGACATCTCCGCAGCGATAGTAATGATACCATATAATTATTTTCCGCGCAAGTATTTTTTACAGCTAAACGGAATAAAATTGCATGGATGTGATATGGTTAAAAAATGTTCTGTCTGCACAATAAGATAACGATATTGAATAAACAAAAAAACGGTCGAACACCGACCGTAAAATAAAAAATGCGGAGGATGGGACTTGAACCCACACGCCATTGCTGGCACAAGATCCTTAGTCTTGCTCGTCTGCCAATTCCGACACCTCCGCAGCGGAAGTTATCTTAACACATTATTTCTATTTGCGCAAGAGCTTTTTTCAGATGCTGCGAGGTTGAGTATGGATAACTCCCTTTTATCATGATAGAGAGACTTGCATGCTCCGGAGACTGTTCTATGGTAAATAACTCCCTTTTATCATGATAGAGAGGCTTGCTTGCCCCGGAGACTAATCTATGGTAATATGTAAATGCTCAGCTCATTACGGATCATATCAGGAAAATCATTCCTGAGTCCGTTTTTGCAGGAAAGACGACAATGTTTTATGAGCAGTGCCGGTCGTATACCGAAACAGACCGAAAGAATTATTCGGCATTCAATATTTGATTTATATGCGAAAACTAAAGAATAGTCATTGGTTTTAAGCAGCTGTCAGATAAGTGTTTATCTGGCAGTGTTATTGTTGGCTGAGATAAGCTCATATTGAGCCTGCGGCCTCAAGAGCTGAATGTTTACCTTTTATCAGGGAGATTATGGGAAAAATCGTTGTTTTTGATTCAGGATTCGGAGGACTGACCGTTTTAAAGGAACTGGTCACACTGATGCCTGATGAGGAATATATATATTACGGGGATTCGGCAAACGCGCCATACGGCGAAAAGAGTCATGATGAGCTTCTGAAGCTTGGTTCGGATATCTGTCTGGCACTTTCCTCTGAATATGATGTCAAGTGCTTTGTTATTGCCTGCAATACTACAACATCCGAGGTTTGGAACGAGCTCACAGAGAGATTCGGAGATTACTCTTTTGTTGGAATAGAGCCGGCTCTGGCATGGGCCGCGGAGGAAAATCCGGGCAGAAATATTCTGGTTCTGGCAACGACCGCAACTATTAACGGAAAGCGGCTGAGACATCGGTATGAATTGCTGAAGGATAAGGCGAATATCACACTTTTGCCGGCACCGGGCATAGTGCCTTTTGTGGAGAATAAGGATGCGGATCCTGAGGAATTTGCAGAGTATATGGACAAGCTGCTTGCTCCCTATAAGGATGCTGTGGATTGTGTGGTTCTCGGTTGTACGCATTTTCCTTTTGTTAAGAATGAGATATTGACGGCTATAGGACACAATATTCTGTTTTATGATGCGGCGGTGAGCGTTGCAGAAACAGTCAGGAGACTGATTAACGGAGAGCTGCAGGATAAGGAAAGATCAGTATTTCATTGCGGCACGCATATCGGCACGCACAGCAGAATTCACAGCGGCACGCACAGCAGCATTCATTGCGGCATGTATAGCGGTATGAATAGCGGCATGAATAGCAGCGATCACAGTGATATGCATAGCAGTAATCTTTGCGGCAATGCTGCGGCAGGAGAAGCATCGGAAAAGAAAAGAAACATCATTTTTCTTAATTCGGACCCTGCCAAGCTCGTACAGGAAAAAACACTCTTCGATATGTACCGCTGCATGAGTATAAACAGCTGAAACAAACGGATCGAATCATCAGTTTATGAATATTAAAAATATAAGAAAAATTACCGGCGGGATCATCAGAAAAAATGAACCGATGTCGGTACATACTACCTTCAGAACCGGAGGCTGTGCCGATTACTATATCATCCCGCGCAGCACAGAGGAAGCGGCAGCGCTGATCAGATATTTCAGACTGAACAGACTGCCTTATTATGTGATTGGAAACGGATCGAATCTGCTGGTGTCAGACAGAGGCTTCAGGGGCACGGTGATAGACCTCGGCAGAAACGACGGGACCGACTTTACGATGCTCGGCTATGAGTGGGAAGACGAGAAGCTGATCATGGACGCGGGAGCGGGATGCTTTCTGAGTACGATAGGGAGCATTGCGGCAAAGCTCGGGGGAACCGGCTTTGAGGAGCTTTCAGGCATTCCGGGATGCATCGGAGGAGCCTGTATCATGAATGCAGGGGCCTACGGCAGAGAAATGAAGGATGTGGTGAGAGCTGTAGAGGTCATCGATCCCGAAGGAAGGATACGCAGACTCGGATCGGATCAGCTGGAATTCAGATACAGAGGCTCGAACCTCATGGATGAAGGCTATATCGTCTGCAGAGCGGAAATGGTGCTGGACAAGGGGGATACAGACAGCATAACCGCAAAATGCGAGGAGCTTCTGACCAGAAGAAAAGAAACACAGCCTGTAGAGTATCCTTCGGCAGGATCTGTATTCAAGAGACCGGAAGGGCATTTTGCCGGAAAGCTGATCAGTGATGCAGGGCTCAAAGGGTATTCTATCGGCGGAGCCGA
>JAQXPY010000004.1 GCA_029100885.1 Clostridiales bacterium
GACTGTATGATACCGTAGGCTCCGGACACTTAAGCGATGAATCTGTCAGGGCAGCAGAGTGCGCTGTTGAAGACGAAGATACCGGTTCTTCCCTGAGTCAGAATGAAGCAGATCACAGCTTAGGCGGAAGTGAGTTTTCTGCGGGAGGGCGTCAGGGGGAGACAGGAGAGTTCACAGATGATTCGGATGAGGATCCATACGGCATTCATTCCGAAGATTATGATGATTCAAGACCGAAGCTCATCTCACTGGGCATCACTGCTCTGATCATCCTTATCATTGCAGCTGCTGTCTTCCTGATGCTGAGATTCGGAAAGGACAGCCGCTCCGTTGCGGAGACAACTGCGGTAAGCGCCTCAGAAGAGAAGTTTGAGGAGAGTACCGCGGAAATGAATTACACCCTCAGCATACAGGGAGAGGATGTGATGCCGGATCTGTCGGGAATGAGTGTGGATGAAGCCAGAGCGCTGCTTTCAGAGCTAAGGCTCAGTATGGATGCTTCGGCGTCGGATTTTTCAGACACGGTTCCAAAGGGGCTTATCATGAATCAGAGCCCTTCAAAAAACGAAGTGCTTACATCTGATTCAATGGTATATGTGACGGTATCCCTCGGTTCGGAAAGCGAATATATCCTTGAAAATGTCAAGAACCGGAACGCAGCCGAGGCAAGGGCAGCCCTGGAGAGAACAGGCAAGACGGTAAATAAGGATGAGATCAGGGTGTTTTCGGATGAAATACCGGAAGACAATGTAATGGATATCAGTATTGATGAGAATACCGGTATCGTGACCCTCACAGTCAGCTACGGAAAGGAAGAAAACTATACCGCAATGCCGGATATTACAGGCATATATACTTTTGATGCCATTGAGATACTACAGGATAATGAACTTCTGCTCGGAAAGGCAACTGCGGTCAATTCGGATACAGAGGAGAGCAATATTGTGGCAAGCCAGTCCACTGCAGCCGGGGAGTATATTAAAAAGGGCTCAATGGTAGATATTGAGGTATATGTCGATAAGGAAAGAAATATAGCCGACGGTACCGATCTGTCCGGAGGACTGGAGTCCTCTGCCGATGACAGCGGTCTGAGCGGCGGATACTATTATGCAAGCATCGATACAAGCTGTGTTATCGGAGGAAACGCTTCGGGCCCGGGCAGCGGAAACGAGAGATATGTTGCTGTCAGACTCGGACAGAGAGTAGGCGGATCCATGGAATATACAATGCTTACCGAGCCTATTCCCGTGGCTGTGGGTTCAAGGATCCCGGTGACCTTCAAGAACATAAAGGGAGCCTTCGGGGTGACCGAAGGAACGATAGAGGTATATGACAGCGAAAACGGGACTATCTTCAGCTCCTATGTTGTAACCTTTAAGGCTCCGTACTGATAAGGATGATCTCTTATGACTGGAAAGATCATAAAAGCAATCAGCGGGTTCTATTATATTCATACTGCAGAGGACAGGATATATTCCTGCAGAGCGGTAGGAATATTCCGAAAGCTCGGCATAAAGCCGCTGGTAGGGGACGATGCCGAATTTGAGGTGTTGGATGCAAACACCGGAGAGGGCAGCCTGACACAGATACAGCAGAGAAGGAATGTTCTGATCAGACCGGCAGTGGCAAATATTGATCAGGCAATGGTGGTATTTGCCATTCGGGAGCCGGATATCAACCTGAATCTTCTTGACAGGTTCCTTGTGTATATGGGAATGCAGGATATTCCCGTAATAATATATTTCAACAAGGCGGATCTGAACAGAGACGGTCTGATGGAAAGACTGACCTGCATTTATGAGAATACCGGCTGCAGGGTGATCTGCGGATCGACCTCTTCAGATGAGACTGTATCAGAGATAAGAGAGGCTATGAGGGGCAAAACCACTGTTCTGGCAGGACCCTCAGGAGCCGGAAAGTCCTCTCTGACAAACAGACTCAATGACGGTGTATGCATGGAGGTGGGAGAGCTCTCCGCAAGGATAAAGAGGGGCAGACAGACCACAAGACATACGGAGCTGTTTACGATAGATCCGGACAGCTATGTGCTGGATACGCCGGGCTTTACATCCCTGTTTGTGACAGGTGTTGAGGCAGGAGAGCTCGGATATTATTATCCTGAATTCGGCAGATATACGGATTCATGCAGATACACCGGCTGCAGTCATATCTATGAGGCAGAGGGCATATGCGCGGTTCGCAGGGCGGTTGCCTCCGGTGACATACCGGCTGAAAGATATGAAAGCTACAGACAGATATATGAAGAATTAAAGGACAAGGAGTACAGGTAAATGAATTATATTCTTTCACCTTCGATCTTATCGGCGGATTTTTCAAGACTCGGCAGTGAGATATCCCGCTGTGCAGAGGCCGGAGCGCAATATATACATATAGATGTTATGGACGGGGCATTTGTGCCGAACATCACCTTCGGACCTCCTGTCATCAAGGCTGTCAGAGGCTGTACCGATAAGGTGTTTGATGTTCATCTCATGATAGAGGAGCCATCCAGATATATAGATGAATTTGCGGCAGCGGGAGCCGACATCATAACCGTTCATTATGAGGCCTGCCGGCATCTGGACAGAACCATCCAGCAGATCAGGGAAAAGGGAATAAAGGCAGGTGTTGTACTCAATCCTGCCACACCTGCAGAGGTGCTCTGTGACATTCTTCCGACACTGGATATGGTGCTGCTGATGAGTGTGAATCCCGGCTTCGGAGGTCAGAAGTATATAGGATATGTGACAGACAAGATAAAAAGACTCAGGAGGCTTGCGGATGAAAAGAATCCTGAGCTTGATATAGAGGTCGATGGCGGTGTGACTCTTGACAATGTGGCAGAGCTGATTGAGGCAGGTGCAAACGTTTTTGTAGCTGGTTCAGCGGTGTTCAAGGGAGATGTACAGACAAATATCACAGAGTTTTTAAAGAGCTTTCCGAAGTGAGTGTTTCACGGGGGATATTATTTCAGGGTACAAGGCGGTTTCTATTCAGATTAAAATGATCAGCTGCCCCGGCAGCAATGTATAGAGGAATATCAGAAAAGTATGATAAGAGAAAACCTGGAACAGGTAAGAAAGAATATAGCGGCTGCCTGTGAGAGATCAGGCAGAGATCCTTCAGAGGTCGTGCTTCTGGCAGTAAGTAAAACAAAGCCTGCAGAGATGATAAGAGAAGCCATGTCGGCGGGACAGCGGGCATTCGGAGAAAACTATGTTCAGGAGCTGGAAGAAAAATATGAGATCTTCGGCGACAGCGCAGACTGGCATATGATTGGTCATCTCCAGAGAAACAAGGTCAGAGGCGTTATCGGAAAAGCCGGACTTATACATTCGGTAGACAGCCTGAGACTTGCGGAGCAGATAGAAAAGGAGTCCGCAAAGAGGGATACTGTAACTAACATTCTGATCGAAGTCAATGTTGCGGACGAGGAGAGCAAATGGGGCTTCACACCTGAGGAGACCGAAGCAGCTGTCAGACATATAAGCGGATATGAGCATGTGCATGTCTGCGGACTTATGACCTCGGCGCCTATAACCGAGGATCCGGAGAGCAACAGAGTGTATTTCAGACAGCTGAAGGAGCTGTTCGACCATATCGGAGAGCAGAAGATAGAGAATACCGATATGAGGATCCTGTCTATGGGCATGACGGGAGATTATATCGTAGCTGTAGAAGAGGGATCGACAATGGTGCGTGTCGGTACAGGTATCTTCGGCGCAAGGAATTATAATTGAATAATAACGATTAGGGTGGTAAAATAATAAACCAAATGTACCTGTGCAATTCCTGTGTGCTGCGGTCAGACCCCTGCGGGGATCGGACAGTCTCTGCATACTTCAGGGCATTGCGCTGAGCCGCCGCGGGAATAAGCCGGTTTCAAATTAAAAACAGTTAAAATATAGTGATGAAAGGTAAGGATCATGTTAGACATAAAATTTGTCAGGGAAAATCCGGATGTCGTAAAGGAAAACATCAGAAAGAAGTTTCAGGATGAGAAGCTTCCTCTTGTTGATGAGTGCATTGCTCTTGATACCGAGCTCAGAGGAGTTCAGCAGGAGGCAGATGAGCTCAGAGCCAGAAGAAACAGGATCTCAAAGGAGATCGGAGCACTTATGGCAAAGGGGCTTAAGGAGGAGGCTGAGAAGGCAAAGGCTGAGGTATCCAAGGACGGAGCTCTTTTGGACGAGCTTTCGGCAAAGCAGAACGAGCTCTCAGAGAAGCTCACGGCCAAGATGATGATCATTCCTAATATCATTGATCCTTCTGTTCCTATCGGCAGGGATGATTCCTTCAACGTTGAGGTGCAGCGCTTCGGAGAGCCGCTGGTTCCTGATTTTGAGGTTCCTTACCATACTGATATTATGGAGAGCTTCGGCGGCATCGATATGGATGCTGCTGGAAGAGTAGCAGGAAACGGTTTCTATTATCTTATCGGTGATATTGCACGCCTTCACGAGGCGGTTATTGCATATGCGAGGGATTTTATGATCGACAGAGGCTTTACCTACTGCATTCCTCCGTATATGATCAGATCCAAGGTCGTTACCGGCGTTATGTCCTTTGCCGAGATGGATGCCATGATGTACAAGATCGAGGGTGAGGATCTTTACCTTATCGGTACCTCCGAGCATTCCATGATCGGAAGATTCATAGAGCAGACTATTCCTGAGGAACAGCTTCCTATAACCATGACCTCGTATTCTCCTTGCTTCAGAAAGGAAAAGGGAGCTCATGGTATTGAGGAGAGAGGCGTATATCGTATCCATCAGTTTGAGAAGCAGGAGATGATAGTTGTATGTGAGCCAGAGGACAGCATGAAGTGGTATGATGTGCTCTGGAAGAACACAGTCGATTTCTTCAGAACACTCGATATTCCGGTGAGACAGCTGGAGTGCTGCTCCGGTGATCTTGCTGATCTCAAGGTCAAGTCCTGCGACGTTGAGGCTTGGTCGCCTCGTCAGAAGAAGTATTTTGAGGTTGGCTCCTGCTCAAATCTTGGAGACGCACAGGCAAGAAGACTTAAGATCAGGATCAAGTCCAAGGAAAAGGGCAATCATCTTGCTCATACTCTTAACAACACCTGTGTGGCACCGCCTCGTATGCTTATCGCATTCCTTGAGAACAATCTTCAGGAAGACGGCTCTGTTAAGATTCCTGAGGTTCTCAGACCGTATATGGGAGGAAAGGATATCCTTATTCCTAAGTACAACTCAATAAAGAAATAAGGATACAGCTGCATAAGACAGATACTATAAATGCAATATGCTTATTTGTACAATTGAATCAATCGGTAAAAATACAGCTGCATAGGGCAGACATAACAAATGCATTTTCAGGGAGGCTGAGATACTATCAGCCTCCGACATTTTTTTCATAGGGAGAAGTACATTGAACAGAGAAGATCTGATCGAAGGGCTTAATGACAGACAGAAGGAAGCGGTGCTTACGACCGAGGGTCCGGTGCTTGTGCTTGCGGGAGCAGGCTCCGGCAAGACGAGGATACTTACTCATCGAATCGGGTATCTGATACTTAAGGGAGTCAGACCATGGAATATTCTTGCCATCACCTTTACAAACAAGGCGGCAAAGGAAATGAAGGACAGAACAGACAGTCTGCTGGGGTCGGGCCAGGCGGACATGGTCTTTGTGTCAACGTTTCATTCAATGTGCGTGAGGCTGCTTCGCAGGGATATCGAAAAGCTTGGCTACGGCAGCGACTTTGTCATATATGATGCCGACGACCAGAGGACGCTTATCAGAGGCTGTATCAGAGAATTGAATCTGGATACAAAAATGTACAGGGACAGAGCTGTTCAGAGCATTATTTCCTCAAGAAAGAACCTGATGATGTCGGCAGATGACTACTCGAATATCGTCTCTGATTTTTATGAGAGGAACGTTTCTAAGGTCTATTCTCTGTACGAAAAGAGACTGAAGGAGAATAACGCCCTCGATTTTGACGATCTGCTGATCAAAACAGTGGAGCTGTTTAAGAATTGTCCCGAAGTTCTGGCCTTCTGGCAGGACAGGTTCAGGTACATCATGGTCGATGAGTATCAGGATACCAACAGTGTACAGTTTGAGATCGTCAGAATGCTTGCCGAGGGAAGCGGAAATCTCTGTGTGGTGGGAGACGACGATCAGTCAATATATAGATTCAGAGGAGCCGATATCCGCAATATACTGGATTTTGAAAAATCCTTTCCGGGAGCGGCAGTCATCAAACTGGAGCAGAATTACAGATCTACAAGGAGTATTCTGAATGCTGCAAATGCAGTCATTAAGAACAACAGGGGCAGGAAGGAGAAAAGCCTCTGGACCGAGAATGAGGAAGGTGCGCTCCCTGTATACAACGAGTATGAAACAGCGGCAGAAGAGGCGGATGAGATCGTCAAGCGCGCCTGCGCGGCAGCAAAACAGGGGATAAGATTAAGAGATCAGGCAATACTCTACAGAACAAATGCCCAGTCGCGACTGCTGGAAGAAAAATGCGTCAGCAGGAATGTACCGTATGTGATCGTGGGCGGTATGAATTTCTATCAGAGAAAAGAGATCAAGGACATGCTGGCATATCTCAGGGTGATCTCCAACGGACAGGATGATATTTCCTGTATGAGGATCCTTAACGTCCCGAAGAGGGGAATAGGACAGACCACCTCCGACAGAACAGCGGAATATGCCCGTTCCAGGGATATCGGATTTTTTGCCGCACTGAAAAAGAGCGGAGATTTTCTTACGGGCGCGGCCGCAAAAAAGACCCTGACATTTACAGGTATGATAGAGAGCTTCAGAAAACGGTTCTTTTCCGGCGAGCTGGATATCAGAGAGCTTATAGAGGCTGTAGCCGAAGAGACAGGATATGAGGAGGAGCTTAGAAAGGAAGATCCGATAAGTGCCGAGACAAGGATGGAGAATATCGGTGAGCTTGTAAACAAAGCAGCGGATTTTGAAGCTAACTATTATGAAAGAGAAAAGACATACGATGTCAGTGCCGGAACAGGTCAGGATAGCAATGCTTCAGGTGCAAATACCGGAATCAGTCGGGATGCATTTGAGGTAAATGCAAATGCCGGATTTGATGATCCAATAAGTATTAGACCTGAGGATATGCTGGCTGTATTTTTGGAGGAGATCTCTCTGATCTCGGAGCTGGACAGGACTGATCCGGAAGAGGATGTGATAACCATGATGACTCTGCATTCGGCCAAGGGTCTGGAGTTTGATCGCGTCTATCTGTGCGGAATGGAGGATGGACTGTTTCCGTCGATGGCTGCCATTGGCAGCAATAATCCCGACCTTGAGATCGAAGAGGAACGCAGGCTGTGTTATGTAGGCTTCACAAGAGCAAAAAAGGAGCTGTTTTTAAGCTCTGCTGCAAGCAGAATGATAAACGGGGATTTCAGAAGCCAGATAGGCTCCAGATTTATCGAAGAGATACCGGATGAAATGGCTGAAAAGCATTACAGAAGAAACCGCAGCGGCAGATATGCCGACAGTCGGGACAGCTTTGCCGGGTTCGGAGGATATGAGGGAAGCCTTGAGTACAGCAGCAGAAGCAGAGAGGAAATGTACGGCTTTTCGGGAAACCGTTTTCAGGATTCAGCCTATCGCCGGGAAGAAAGCAGCTTCAGGGACAGAGCTTACGACGGCGGTTACGGCAGCAGCGGAAGAGCGCAATACGGTTACGGCAGCAGCTCACAGGGCGGTTACGGCAGCTATACCGGAGGCAGATACGGTTCTCTGGATACTGCACCGACCGGAAGAAGAAACAGCGGCAGAGCAGCGCTGTCACAGATATCGATACCCGGACTTAAAAAAGGCTTCGGAGAGTCTGACCCTGTCAAGAAAAAGCCGGAATACGAGGTCGGGGACAGAGTGGAGCACGTGAAGTTCGGAACCGGAATCGTGCTGTCTATAGAGGAAGATAAAAAGGACTATAAGGTTACCGTGAATTTTGATAAAGCGGGTGTTAAGGCAATGTATGCCGGATTTGCAAAACTAAGGAGGATGTGATAAAATTCCATTAACTGCAAAGCACATTTACTCTTTACGGCATGACGTGTTCTGAACAGCGGCTCTAATACTGAATTCAATTCAGGATGGGAAGCCGTATTTGTCAACAATTCAAATGCCGGGTAGTTCACGGTGACGGGCAGCTTTGAATGTTTTTGAGATCTTTCGATATTACGGTCATGGAGGAGGATATGGACAGATTCAATACATTGGTTTCGTTAAATGAAGCAAAAAAGACGATAGAGGATCTTATTATCAAGGTCAGACAGGGAACTGTAGATCATAAGGATGAAAAGAAGCTTGTGATCATCATTCTCTCTGTTGTGGGTGCGCTGGCAATTGTCGGTATTGCAGCCTATGCTGTCTATAAGCATTTCAGCAATGACAGCTTTGAGGATTATGACGATCTCTTCGATGATGAAGATGAAGACGAAGATGAGGATCCGGAGGGAGACGGAGTATCCGCAGAAGATATTGATGAATAACACATATAATCTGGATAGTATAAACGACTGCAGCCTCGGCGGAATATGCGGAGGCTGTTTTTATTGTGATCAGCCGTATTCGGAGCAGCTTAAGGCAAAGGAGGAGCATGTGGAAAGGCTTCTCAAGGAAGCCGCGTCTGAATATGACTACGAGTACACATATGAGGGAATAATACCTTCACCCATAGTTTTTGGATACAGGAACAAGATGGAGTACAGCTTCGGAGACAGTGCGAAGGACGGACCTCTGACACTGGGACTTCATAAAAAGAGAAGCTTTTATGATGTGATAGATACAGACTGCTGTCTCCTCGTGCATAATGACTGCAATCTTGTGGTCCGCGCTGCTGCAGAGTATTTCAGAGAGCTTAAGCTCACGTACAAGGATAAACGCAGCCATTTCGGGTATCTGAGATATCTTGTCATCAGAAGGGCAGTCAATACCGGTGAGATGCTCATCGATCTGGTCACCACGACGCAACCTCTGATTCCGGTGGCAAAGCACTCCGATATAAACAGCCTTGCATTGTATGACAGAGAAAGCCATGCGGCGGGCAGTATCAGAGCAGCTTCCGGTGTCGAGACTCTGGATGAGGAAGGCGTGCTGGAGGGATTTGTCAGACTTCTTGCCGATCTGGAGAGCACCGAGGCCTTTGAGGGTCGTATCAGAGGTATTCTTCATACAAGGAATGACAGTATGGCGGATGCCGTGAGAAACGACGGCACAGATGTGCTTTACGGTGAGGATCATATTCAGGAGGAGCTGCTGGGGCTTAATTTCCGGATATCTCCGTTTTCGTTCTTTCAGACCAACTCAAAGGGCGCGGAGGTGCTTTACTCCAAGGTCAGGGAATATATCATAGAGGAGCTTAATGAAAATACGAGCCTGTTCGATCTTTATTCAGGAACAGGTACTATTGCCCAGATGCTTGCTCCGTGTGTAGGACATGTTACGGGAGTAGAGATAGTATCCGAGGCTGTTGAGGCAGCAAGAGCGAATGCCGAGGAAAACGGACTGAATAACTGTACATTCATCGCTGATGATGTGCTGAAGGCTTTGGATTCTCTTCCTGCACCGGACGCTATCATCCTGGATCCTCCGAGAGACGGGGTAAATCCTAAGGCTCTCAGGAAGATCGTTGAATATAAGGTAGATAATATTATTTATGTCAGCTGTAAGCCGGAGAGTCTTGCGAGAGATATGGGGATGCTGCAGATGAGCGGATACAGACTGATAAGGGCTGCGGCCGTAGACCAGTTCCCATGGACGAAGAATGTGGAGACCGTGTGCCTCTTGAGCAGACGAAAACCTGATGATACGATAAAAGTCTCCGTCAATATGGACGACTATTATCAGATTAGGGATGCCGAGGAAGCGGAGAAAAACCCTTCATAAGACCAAAATAGTATATCGAAATAAAAACTTAGCTGTTGATGCGTAAGAAAGGCTTGCGTATCAGCAGCTTATTTTATATTCAGCCGAGAAAGGCAGAAGGGAGCAAACCTATGACAAACGAAGTGAAAACGACTAGAAACCTGAATGTGATCGAGCAGAGCGGGTACAGGTATCAGGATAGGATCAAGAAGCAGCTGACGGAGATGTGCAGAAAGCAGTATAAGGCAAACGAGAGTATTCTTAACTGAATATGGTGCCATATGGCGGCGGGAATTTTTCCTGCCGCTTTTAATGATAGGATATTGATAAAAAGCAATCATGGAGTTATACTGATGATGGAAAAAATAAAAAATTACATCATACACTCTCCGGAAGATAAAGTATTGAATACAGATCAGAAAGACATAGAGCTGTATCTTTCCGAGGTGAAGGAAGCTGTTGAAAAGGATAACTACCGACTTGAACGGAACGCCAGACGGCAGGATAACATCAATCTGTTTTTAGATTATGTTATCGATGAGACAAAAGCCAAAGAAATCATATTGAGCATTACTGTAATGGATTTTTCGAAGATCCTGCAGAATGCAGCATAAAGGTTTTGAACATGAAAAACTGTATGTATTTATTTCATATAATCAGGAGGCAAATCGGAGGTGACCATTATGACAGAGAAGGGAAGAAGAGATTTCTGCATTGAATGCAGGAAAGAGACCGAGTACCTTTTGCAGAAGAAGGACATCGTAAAGAATA
>JAQXPY010000005.1 GCA_029100885.1 Clostridiales bacterium
TATGACGGAGGAGATATTACCGCTCAGGAGTATGAGACCTATCAGAATAAATATAAGACTGCACAGCTGTCCTATGATTCCGCACAGCTCAGCTATGAAAAACAGCTCAGCTACAGTGAGATAACCGCACCTATCTCAGGACGTGTCGAAAGCATAGGTGTTGATGTGTATGACAATGTGAATACAAATGCCGAACTGGCTGTAATTTCCGGTGAAGGGAACCAGAAAACAACTGTATATGTCAGCGAGAGGATCATGAATGCTCTGAGGACCGGCGATGAGCTGAAGGCTGTAAAAAACGGAAAAGAATACAGCGGAAGGATCACGGAAATCAGCACTATCGTAGACTCTGAAACAGGTCTGTTCAAGGTGAAGGCAGAGCTTGAAAATAATGACGAGATAGCTACCGGCAGTACAGTAAAGATCATCCTGACCTCTGACAGATCAGAAAACGTCATGCTTGTTCCCGTAGATGCCGTATACTACAGCGGAGGACAGTCCTATGTATACGTGATTGAAGACGGTACTGCATTAACAAGATTTGTTGAGATCGGACTGTATGACGATACGAATGCGGAAATCAAATCCGGACTCGGGGAGGATGAACTGGTGGTTTCCACCTGGAGCTCCAATCTCTATGAAGGAGCTAAGGTAAGGCTGTACGAGGATCTTGTTGCCGGAGAGACATCCGAAGAAAATGCAGAAGAGAATTCCGCAGAGAAAGCCGCAGGAAAATCTGAAGGACTTCCGGATGACAGGGCTGCGTCAAAGGGAGAGAATTCTGAAAGAGGACAACAGGGAGGCAGACCGTCTGCACCTGATGGCGAAGTTTCCGAAAATAAACGGCCTGCACAGAGTAACAGCGGTCTGCCTGAGCAGAATAAGGCCCAGTAAGGAGGACAGGCATGAATCTTACTAAAACAGTATTAAAAAGACCTGTTACTGTCCTGATGGTGCTTCTGTGCCTCGTGGTTTTCGGCTGCTCATCACTTATGAATGCCACTTTGGAGCAGATGCCGGACACAAACACTCCTATGCTTATAATATCCGCATCATATACAGGAACCAGTCCAGAGGATGTGGATGAGCTTGTGACCCAGCCTATCGAGAATGCAGTCAGCACACTGGAAGGTGTAAAGAGCATTTCATCCACTTCATCTGAAGGCCGTTCCATGGTAATGCTGGAGTACGGCTATGATCAGGATATGGATGAGGCCTACGACACACTTAAAAAGAAGGTGGACAGTCTCCGTGGTCTTCCTGATGACGTAGAGCCGTCAATAATGGAGATGAACAATAATCAGAGCGAAAGCATCATGCTTTCCGTATCTGATTCATCCAAGGAAAACCTTTATGATTTCGTGGATCAGAAGGTCGTTCCGGAGCTGGAAAAGCTGAGCACAGCAGCCGAGGTGAGCGTGAGAGGAGGAAGCTCTGAGTACATAAAGGTTGAGCTTAAGTCTGATATGATGAAGCAGTACGGTGTGACTCTCAGCAATATTACTTCGGCAATAAGCTCAGCTGATCTGTCTTATCCTTCCGGCTCGGCTGTCTCAGGTAATCAGGAGCTCAACGTAACTACCTCCGTAAAAAATGATACGCTTGACGATCTGCTCCGGGTTCCGATAACTGGTTCAAGCGGCAAAATAGTCTATCTCGAGGATATAGCAGATATTTATTATACACAGCAGAACATGGGAGGAGTATCAAGATATAACGGCGAGGAGACTATTTCCATAACTGTAACCAAGGTACAAAGCGCCTCTGCAATGGAGCTTTCCTCACAGGTAAAGGAAGCTGTAAACAGCCTTATGGCGGATAACGAGTCGCTTGAGATCGATATAGTAAGGGATTCCGCCGATACTATACTTGATTCACTTAAGGATGTGGCTGTCACCATGCTGCTGGCAGTTGTAATATCCATGCTGGTATTGTTCCTGTTCTTCGGAGATGTCAAGGCATCTCTAATTGTAGGAAGCTCTATCCCTGTCTCCATACTTGTAACACTTATCGTAATGACTTCGCTCGGAATGTCGCTGAATGTCATCACAATGAGCGGTCTTGTGCTGTCAGTAGGAATGATGGTGGACAACAGTATAGTTACTCTTGAAAGCTGCTTCAGAGCCAAAGAGCTTGTGGATGAAAATGACAAGAGAGGATATGCGCTGGCAGCCCTGACCGGAACGGGCGGAGTTATAATGTCTATTATAGGCTCCACGCTCACGACCTGTGTGGTATTTATCCCGCTTATATTCTTGAACGGAATGGCAGGAAAAATGTTCGGCTCCCTTGGCTATGTAATAGTGATAAGTATGGCTGCATCTCTGCTTTCGGCAGTTTCGATAGTGCCTCTCACTTATATGCTGTACAGACCGAGTGAAAGAGGAAAGGCATTGCTTTCTGCTCCGGTTGCAAAAATTCAGAATGCCTACAGACGTATACTTCCTGTACTTCTCAGACACAAATGGAAATCCATGCTTTGTTCGCTGCTGCTGATCGCGGCTGCAGTATTAATGTCAGGCAGTATGGAAAGCGAGCTTATGACATCTGATGATACAGGCACTATTTCGGTTTCCATAGAGACCAGACCTGGTCTTATAGATGAAAAGGCCAATGACATCCTCACCAGGGCAGAACAGGTCGTATCCGGCAATGAAAATGTTGACTCCTATATGATGAGATACTCTAATGCATCCGGAACTATAACTGTTTATCTCAAGGATGACAGAAAAACAAGTACCGATGATCTGGTAGAGATATTTGAAAAAGAGCTTGCAGACCTGGATAACTGTACCGTTACGGTATCAGCCTCGTCATCCATGAGCTTTATGGGCAGAAACAGAGGATACAGCGCCATCATTCAGGGTACCCAGTATGATGAGCTTCAGGAGGTCACGGATACGATAGTGAAGGAGCTTACCGCAAGGAACGATGTGATGAATGTACATTCATCCATTGAAAATACTGCTCCTGTTGTGTCTGTAAATGTGGATTCCGTAACAGCATCAGCCGAGGGGCTTACGGCTCAGCAGATCGGAAGCCAGATAAGAAACTATCTGGAAGGAACTGAGCTTACTACTCTTACTGTCGATGGAAACGAAATAAAGGTCAAAGCCGAGTATCCGGACGGGGAATACGAAACGGTTCCTCAGGTGGAGAGGATGCTTTTAAGCAAGCCTAACGGAAGTTATGTATCACTCAGCGATGTTGCTGAAATAGTATACAAGGACAGCCCATCCTCAATAAGCAAGCAGGACAAGTCCTATCAGGTAACTATAAGAGCTGACTATGTGAACGGAAATGTTTCGGATACACTTGATAAAGAGGTAATAGAGCCCAATCTTACCGGAACGGTTACAAAAGGGGTCGATTCAAGACAGAAAATGATGAACAGCGAGTTCAGCGGTCTTTACACCGCTATTGCAACAGCTGTATTCCTTGTATTTGTAGTCCTTGCCGCTCAGTTTGAATCACCGAAGTTCTCGTTCATGGTAATGACGACGATACCGTTCAGTCTGGCAGGCTCCTTTGCCGCTCTTAAGCTTACCGGTGTTTCAATGAGCATGACCTCCCTCATCGGCTTTCTGATTCTTGTAGGAACAGTTGTAAATAACGGTATTCTTTATGTGGATGCCGTAAATCAGGAACGAACGCAGATGAGCATCACTGACGCACTGATCGAAGCCGGAGCTACAAGACTGAGACCAATACTTATGACCACAATGACAACAGTATTTTCCATGCTGCCGATGGCAACTGCCTACGGCTCCAGCGGTGCAACCACCCAGGGACTGGCAGTAGTCGATATAGGCGGACTTATATTCGGTGTGGCGGTAGCATTGTTTATACTTCCTGTATACTATCTTATTATCAACGGAAGAAAGGAGCTCAGCAGACTGGATATCTGAAAAAATTATGATGGGAAATAATAATATTCAGAAAAACAAAAAAACCTTTAAAGTAAGCCTCAGGGCTTCGCTGCTCCTGCTTTTCTTATGCATGGGAGCCGGCTCTTTATCTGTATGGTCCGGACTGTCCGAAGAGGCCTTTGTTATGCGGGCGTATGCTCAGCAGAGCCCGGATTTCGCCTATTCCTCCGAGGTTTGGGCAGAGCTTAGGAACAATGATCTTAATTTTGATGAAATAGACAAGCTTGTTCACGAGTACAATCCTACAGTATTAAAGAATGCGGTTGCCTATAAGAATCAGGCAGATAAAACAAGCACCGATATTTCCAACAGCTATTATGATTCTGCCAGCCAGATACTGAACAACATCCAGTATCCGGATCCGGAATCTTCTAATTATGCCTCCTCGGTATCTTCATACCTTAATTCACAGATAAGCTATGAAAACATGATGGAAAAGGGCGATACGAATACCAATGATTCCGAGACCTACAAGCTGGGCTACGATAAAACGGAGGCACAGCTTGTTAAGACAGCCAAAGCTCTGATGGTAAGCTACTGGTCACAGTATTATACGCTTCAGACTCTCAAGGACGACATAAACCTCGGCAGAAAATGATCTTTCCTCGGTGATCCTGAAAATATCAGCCGGTTCTGCGACAGAGAGTCAGAAGCTGACTGCGGAGCAGAAGCTTCAAAGCGCAAGAGCATCGCTTAATACTGCCGAAGCTAAGCTTGCTTCGACAAAGGAGGAGCTATGCCTGATGCTGGGCTGGGGCTACGGTGAAGAAGTAAATATCGGTTCACTCCCTGAGATAACAAGGGAAACAGTTGATGCCATAGACCTGAACGCGGATATTGAGACTGCCAAAGCAAACAACTATACTCTGCGTTCCACCGAAAAGCAGCTTGCGAATGCAAGAACCGAGGCTGTTATTTCCGAATTAACTGTCACAAGGGACACTGCGGTGAAGAATATCGAGGCTGATATTACAGACCTGTACTCCGCCCTGTGTCAGAGTCTTACAAGCCTTGAAAGTGCTTCGGATTCCCTTTCGTCAAGCGCCGCAAGCCTTGCTGCAGCCAGGAGAAAAAGCGAAGCCGGCATGATGACGGCAAAGGATCTCGCATCGGCAGAAAGCTCATATCGTTCTGCCGAAACAAATCTCAAGACAAAGCAATGCTCACTGGTAAATGCATACATAAACTATAAGGCTGCCGTAGACGGTCTGGCGGAGACCTGATTTTTGTGATGATTTCTGTTAAAAGGTTTATAAAATTCGATGTTTGATTCATTCTTTGATTTTTCTAATAAAAAATTTTGCTGTTCCGGTCTTCGTATAGCCCGCATCATATATGCAGTTATCATTGCTGCTTTTATGACTGCTGTCGGCGTATTCGGAATGTCAGCCTCTGCTGCAGCTGTGACAGAGGTTAGATATGAGACCCTCAGAGAGCTTGTTGCAGAGAATAATTCCAGTGTTAAAAACAGCTCTTAATTTGATACGGTTGAGGAGCTTGAACAGCAGCTTGCTGTTCTCAGACAGGAATGTGAGGACATGGTCGCCATGGCCAAAATCTACAGCGACAGCGAAGAGGCCTCGGAATACCGAAGCTCGGCCTCGAATTTCAACAGCGCCATCAAACAGCTGGAAAAGCAGCTTGACAGGCAGACAGGGAGCAATGCATCGATAAATGACACTATAGAATCGATCACCTTTTCCGCAAAGACTGTCATGGTCAATTATCTGCTGATGGAAAGAGCTGCAGAGGCTGCCTTAAAGCAATATGAGGTGTCCGAGCTGAAGTACAGCGCCGCACAGAATAAATACTCTGCGGGAATGTTTACGGAAGCTGATGTATCTGAAGCTCATGCGGCTATGCTTGACGCAGAAACAGATTATCAGAACTATAAGAAGCAGTCTTCATCTTTACGGCGTGATCTGTTTGATCTGCTGGGTCTTAACGATGACGGATCTGTTGTTATAATAGAGCCTTCTGAGCCTGATGCCTCATCCGTCAATGCATTTATAGAGGCTATCGATTTTTCTGCGGATCTTGATCAAGCGGTAAATAACGATGCAGCTGTTCAAAGCGCAAGACATACCGCAAGCAGCTCAACAGCTGACATGGAGCTTAAGGAGGTGTCGGAAAAAGAGGCTGTCGGAAATGCATCTGCTGATTATAATGAGACTCTGACCCTTTTGCATACCAGGTATGAAGAATATACGGGAGCGGTTTCCGCAATGGCCGCAGCAGAGAATACATATCAAAGCATGCTGAGAAAGAAGAATGCAGGCATGCTCACGGATGCGGACTTTCTTTCTGCCGAGGCGGACTACATATTAGCCGAAAAGGAGCATCTGTCTGCATGTATGAATCTGAATCTGGCCTGTGACAATTATCTTCTTATGCTGGAGGGCATTGTATAAGTATATTGTGTGCAACTGTTATTTCTATATTATGTTAATGCGGCAAATTTGGGTATCGACAAGAGATAACAAATATGCTACTATTGTCTAAATTTAATTGCAGATCAAGGATAGAGGCGCGGTTGTCAGGAGTACTCTATGTGTAAGACCTTCGCAGGGTCGTTGCATATCGGAAAGGGGCTGCCGCCGAAGGCTTCAGGGCGAATGGAGTCTGGGCTGACGGATAATATCCGGCAGACTGTCGCGAAAGCGGAGAGCTATGTATTTGAATGCAGCTGATATTTTTTTAGTTTTGATTCAGCGAACCAATGCATAGTGACATGCATTGGTTTTTTTATCCTTTATGCAGTTTTGTTGCAACTTTACGATCAATGTTCATATGTCTAAATCAGGAAAGGAATCAAAGATGAAGAAGGTAATATTTGAAGGCGTATCTACAGCACTTATAACTCCGACCACAGAAAACGGAATTGATTTTGATGCATACGGAAGACTTATCGACTGGCAGATAGAGCAGGGAGTCAATGGGCTTGTTATCGCAGCAACGACAGGAGAGGGCTCCACACTGTCTGATGAGGAGCATAAGGCAGCTATTTCATTTGCTGCTGAAAGAATCAACAAAAGAGTGCCTATGATCGCAGGAACAGGCTCCAACGATACCGCATATTCCATCGAGCTTACAAGATATGCCTGTGAGCATGGCGCAGACGGAGTTCTCGTTGTTACGCCATATTACAATAAGACTACACAGGGAGGACTGATTGCGAGCTTCAATGCCGTTGCGGACGCTTCCACAGCACCGGTTATCCTTTACAATGTTCCGTCGAGAACGGGTGTCAATATTCTTCCTTCCACATACGCAAAGCTCGCCGAGCATGAAAATATCGTAGCCTGCAAGGAAGCCAACGGTGACATTTCTTCGGTTGCAGAAACTGCGAGACTCTGCGGAGACAATCTTACGATCTACTCTGGAAATGACGATCAGGTGGTTCCTATCATGTCCCTTGGCGGAAAAGGTGTCATCTCGGTGCTTTCAAATGTAGCGCCTGCCGACACTGCTCTTATGTGCAGAAAATGGCTTGACGGCGATGTGAAGGGAAGCATGGAGCTTCAGCTAAAATATCTTCCTCTCATTAAAGCTCTGTTCTGTGAGGTCAATCCTATCCCTGTCAAGGCTGCCTGCGCAGCTATGGGATTTTGCGAGGACTTTGTCCGCCTCCCGCTCGTAAGAATGACAGACAGCAACCGTGAGAGCATGCTGTCGATAATGCGCGGACTCGGTATTATCGCATAAGCATACTGATTCGGTATAACATAATATTAAAGTACTTAATGAGCACTCCTGCTGTTCAGATAAAGCTTCTAAAGCAGGAGGCACGTATAAGGAGCTTATTACAAAAAGGAAATCAGATATGAGAATAATAGTAAACGGTGCAAAC
>JAQXPY010000006.1 GCA_029100885.1 Clostridiales bacterium
TGGTCAGAGCATCTGACTGTTAATCAGGGGGTCCCAGGTTCAAGTCCTGGTTGGGGCGCTTACATTAACAGCAAGCACAGTCGATGACTGTGTTTTTTTGTGTATAGAGGTAACGGTTCGGCAGCGTAAGTCAGCGAACGGATTGCGAATGCTCTGCCGGCAGCCGAACTGTTACCTATACTACTTCGCTAATACAGCATATACGGAAAAGTGTTTACATTTTTCTTTTATAGGCTGATCATTTTTTGCAGTATAATACTATTTAAATATACTAAACGCACATAAGGAGGATAAATGATCTCAACTTCTAATCTTACCTTCAGGGTAGGAAAAAAAGCATTGTTCGAGGATGTTACTATTAAGTTTACTGACGGAAACTGTTACGGCGTTATCGGGGCTAATGGTGCTGGAAAGAGTACTCTGCTCAGGATCCTTTCAGGTCAGTTAGAGCCGACAAAAGGAGAAGTCATTATCACAAAAGGACAGAGACTGTCATTTCTTGAGCAGGATCACTTCAAGTACGACGATTATTCTGTATTAGACACTGTTATCATGGGAAACAGACGTCTTTACGAGATCATGAAGGAGAAGGAGGCTATTTATCTCAAACCGGATTTTTCTGAGGAAGACGGCATTAAGGCTGCCGAGCTGGAGGGTGAGTTTGCTGAGATGAACGGCTGGGATGCAGAGACCGACGCTGCGGAGCTTCTGACCGGTCTGGGTGTTGATTCCGAACATCATTATAGTCTTATGAAGGATATGCCCGGTCCTCTCAAGGTCAAAGTGCTTTTGGCAAAGGCTCTTTTCGGAAATCCTGACATTCTTCTTCTGGACGAGCCTACGAACCATCTTGATCTGGATGCCATTTCATGGCTCGAGGAATTTCTGATCGGTTTTGAGAACACCGTTATAACAGTTTCTCATGACAGGTATTTCCTCAACAAGGTCTGCACGGCTATTGCCGATATTGACTACGGCAAGATACAGATGTACACCGGAAACTATGATTTCTGGGAGGAGTCCTCGCAGCTTCTTATCAAGCAGATGAAGGAGGCAAACAAGAAGAAGGAGGAGCAGATCAAGGAGCTTAAGGAGTTCATTGCCCGTTTCTCTGCAAATGCTTCCAAGTCCAAGCAGGCTACCTCCAGAAAGAAGGCGCTTGAAAAGATCCAGCTTGAAGAGATAAAGCCATCCAGCAGAAAGTATCCTTACATTGATTTTAAGCCTGCGCGTGAGATCGGTAATCAGGTACTCACGGTCACTGATCTGTCAAAGACCATTGACGGTGTCAAGATCCTTGATAATATCAGCTTTACTGTAGGCAGAGAAGATAAGATCGCTTTTGTAGGACCGAATGAACAGGCAAAGGACGTTCTTTTTAAGATCCTTATGGGCGAAATGAAGCCAGACAGCGGAGATTACAAGTGGGGCGTTACCACATCCCAGTCATATTTTCCTAAAGACAGCACAGCAGAATTTGACAGTGAGGAGGTTATCTATGACTGGCTGATGCAGTTCAGCCCTGAAAAGGATGTGACATATGTCAGAGGTTTCCTCGGACGTATGCTCTTCCAGGGCGATGACGGACTCAAGAGGCTTAATGTTCTGTCGGGAGGAGAGAGGGTAAGATGCCTGCTTTCCAGAATGATGATAATGGGGGCGAATGTTCTCCTGCTCAATGAGCCTACGGACCATCTGGACATGGAATCTATTTCTGCGCTCAATAATGCTTTAATGAGATTCCCGGGTGTTATTCTGTTCTCATCGAGAGATCATCAGATCGTTCAGACAACTGCGAATCGCATCATGGAGATCAGAGACGGCAGACTGCTTGATAAAATGGGCACCTATGATGAATATCTCGAGCAGGATGAAAGCGCCAGAAAGAGCTTTACATTCACTCTTACAGGTGATGATGCGGCAGACAACTGACAGTACATAAATTGAAATTACCTGAAAGAATTGTCTAAACGGAATTACCTAAACAGAATTACTAAACAGATATTGCCTAAACAGACAATATATACCTATAGTGAGCGTTTCAGCATTGTGTTGAAGCGCTCATTTTGTTTTGTTAATAATCATCACCAGGAAAAACATACAAGCATGTATTATTCGCTTCGATCCACAAGGCGATAGATAGTTACTTTCTTTTTACAAAGAATTTACCTGATCTGATCTGCTTTATTTACTTCGTGGAAGTAAGATACGCAGCGAAAAGATACAGATCGCTGATAAAAACGATCTGACTACTTTAAAAATCAGGAGGATTATTATGAGAAGAGAAAGTATCAGAAGAATCATGGCAGGAACAGCCGCACTGCTTTCAATGGCAGTAATTACTGCATGCGGCAGCTCATCTGCATCACAGACAACAGCCGCACAGACAACAGCCGCGCAGACAACAGAAGCTCAGACAGAAGCACAGTCTGAGGCAGAGACAGCAGCATCGGAAAAGGCTCTGTCAGGAAAGATCACGCTTGCCGGATCGACATCTATGGAAAAGCTCTGCGAGGCTATGTCGGAGAGCTTTATGGAGAAGTATCCGGAGATCACTGTTACTGCTGAGTATACCGGATCAGGAGCAGGAATCGAGTCCCTGAATGCGGGCAGCGTAGATATCGGAAATGCATCCAGAAACCTTAAGGATGGAGAGAAGGAAAGCGGAGCGGTAGAGAATATCGTTGCTATTGACGGAATCGCAGTTATCACAGACAAGGAGAATACTGTAGCTGATCTTTCAACCGAGGAGCTTACAAAAATCTATACAGGAGAGATCAAAAACTGGAGCGAGCTCGGAGGCAAGGATGAGGCCATCGTTGTTATCGGAAGAGAGAGCGGCTCTGGTACAAGAGGAGCCTTCGAGGAGCTTCTTGAGATCGAGGATGCCTGCAAATACGCACAGGAGCTGGATTCAACAGG
>JAQXPY010000007.1 GCA_029100885.1 Clostridiales bacterium
CCTTTAGAGAAAAAACGCAGTGAATGTCTAATTTTCGAAAAATGCTTTCCGAAAATTATGTTTCCTATAGGCCTAATATAGGCAGACTGTAATGAATTGTAAATAATAAATAAAAAATTAACAAATATTAAATTAAATTCATTGAAAATTAATAAAAATATGATTAGAATTTATAGGAAAAGAAGTCTGTTCGGCAGAACCGGCAGATAATTACATGGGGCTGTCTGAGAGCGCCGAAGCAACTGATGACGGAGAATAGTCCGGTGATATTAAAAAATACTGACATACAATTAGCCGGCGGTGCCGAGACATAAATAAATTATGGGAAGGAAGACAGCTATGGCAGTGGATCCTCAGGTAAGAGCCTTTTACGAAGCAAAACTAAATAATAACGGCAGCAACAATAAAAGCAGCAGCAATAAAAGCAGCAGCAATAAAAGCAGCAGCAATAACAGCGGCAGCAGCAACAGCGACAGCGGCAGTCTGCGTTCGGCAGAGCCTTCCGATGAGGAGCAGCAGCAAAAGGATCTTGAACTGGTTGCTGCGCTTCGGAAAAATGCGGACAGAGCCTATAACGATATATCACAGTATCCGGAGGTCTTTGAGACGATGGATATCGATATTCCGTGCATTTGGGGAAGCCTTCCGGTAAGAGTATATAAGCCGGGTGATAAGGAAAAATATCCTGTGCTCGTTTACTATCACGGAGGAGGCTTTATTATACACAACATTGCCAGCCATGACTCGCTGTGCAGAAAGCTGTGCCTTGAGTGCAATGCCGTAGTGGTCAGTGTGGGCTACAGACTGGCGCCGGAGGCGAAATGGACAGAGATGTTTGAGGACTGCTACGGTGCTCTGGAATGGGTAAGGGATAATGCGGGCGGCTTTTGCGGAGATCCGGAAAGACTGGCTGTAGGGGGAGACTCAGCCGGAGCTATGCTTTCGGCATCCGTAGCATTATATGCAAGGGACAGAAGGGGACCTGGGATCGGCCTTCAGATACTGGCCTACGGGACTGCCTGCGATCTCGGAGAGGATGAGTCGGCTTCGATGCGGGAGCTTATTGATAATAACTATGTGCTTAACAGAGAGTTTCTGGCTCTGTGCTATAGATGCGCAGGGCAGAATGATGATCTCAAGGATAATATATACGTATACCCGGGAAAGTGCAGAGATCTTACAGGTATGCCGAAAACCCTGTCACTGAATGCCGAATACGATCCCCTCAGAGATGACGGAGAAGAGTATGCCCGCAGGCTTAAGGCGGCGGGAAATGATGTGGTTTCATGGCGAGTTCCGGGTATGATGCATGGATTTCTTTTGCTGTGGGATAAGTTTGATATGTCTGAGCATGTTATCAGGGAGACAGGAAAGTTTTTCAGAGAGACTTTTTCCTGTTGACAAATGTCCGGGAATAATGTATTATAACCGGGCGTGATGATTTTTTGGAAAGGTATCGAAGCGGTCATAACGAGGCGGTCTTGAAAACCGTTTGGGGGCAACTCCACATGGGTTCGAATCCCATCCTTTCCGTCGCGGGCAATATCGATTGTCCGCATTTTTTTTGAGACATATGTGAAACGCATATATTTCTCAGTAATCATAGCCTGACAGGCATTTTGCAGAAGTACCCAAGTGGTCGAAGGGGCTCGCCTGGAAAGTGAGTAGGTCGTTAATAGCGGCGCATGGGTTCAAATCCCATCTTCTGCGTTTATTTTTCCGGTATCTGCCGGGTATTTGGAAGGCAGATAAGTATATTCCGGTATCGGTCGGTTTTTTACTTCCGGCGGATAGGCATATTTTTTTGTGGAAGCTACGGACTCCGGGAAGGAGCCATAGCTGATTTTTTATTTTAACGGGGGTCATCATATATGAAGCAGACTACAAGGGTGGGACTTGTTACAAGCGGAGGAGATTGTCAGGGTCTTAACGCAGCCATCAGAGCTGTAGGAAAGGCACTGCACCAGTTCCTTCCGAATGTCGAGGTTTACGGCATGTACGACGGATACCGCGGACTCATTGACTGTGATTATAAGTACATGGAGTACAAGGATTTTTCGGGTATCATTACCGAGGGAGGCACTATCCTTGGAACTTCAAGACAGCGATTTATTCCGGGCAAGATGATCGTGGACGAAGAGGGAAACGATCTGATGCCTAACATGCTTGATACATATAACAGGCTCAATCTTGACTGCCTTGTTATCATGGGAGGAAACGGTACACAGAAGAGTGCCAAGCTCATGATGGATGCCGGAATGAATGTCATTACCCTTCCGAAAACGATAGATAATGATATCTGGGGCACAGAGACCACCTTCGGTTTCCAGAGCGCTGTGGATATCGCCACCATGGTTATCGACTATATTCATCCGACAGCCAGCTCCCACAGCCGAATCTTTGTTGTGGAGCTGATGGGAAGAGATGCGGGATGGCTGACTCTTCATGCAGGACTGGCAGGCGGAGCAGACGGCATCCTGATCCCTGAGATCCCGTATGATTTCGATAAGATCGTTGAGGGCATCGAGGCGAGGAAGAGAACAGGACGCAACTATTCGATTCTGGCAGTGGCAGAGGGAGCTGTGTCCAGCACAGACAAGAAGCTCTCCGAGGACGAGAGAAGACGTCTTACAGAGACCATGGGACATTCTACCATTTCCTACCGTCTTGCCAGTGAGCTTCAGGCAGCAACGGGACAGAGCACGAGAGTCACTGTTCCGGGACATTTCCAGAGAGGCGGATCACCTTCGCCTTATGACAGAGTCATGGCTACCCGCTTCGGTGTTGCTGCGGCAAGACTTATCCGTGACAGACAGTACGGCTACATGGTGGCTATTCAGGACGGGGTTATCGTTCCGGTTCCGCTTGAGGAGGCTGCAAGCCAGACCAAGTTCCTGGATGTGGATACCAATCTTGTTCTTCGTACCGCAAGAGACATCGGTATCTTCTTCGGAGACTGATGACCATAGACGAGCAGAGACCGTTTTTGAGGTATTGCAGAGTATATTAATAATAAAACCTGTGGGAAGCATATCAGACAGCACAATGCTTCATCACAGGTTTTTGTATTATTGGTATCCTTCAGTATACTTTTGTTTTATTGAAAAACATCAGTATTATCTGCCGGAAAGCTTTCTGTATACTCTGTAAAGGAGAAAGGCGATGATAGTAAGAACTATTCCGCCGATGACCCATAATACGACCGAGGCGATCTCCGTCCCGCGCTGATAGAAGAAGGTTGCAGTGTAAAAGGCGGCAAAGGCAGCCAGAAAGCATATAACATATAGTGCAAGAAAGAATATTCTGAAAAATGAATACATTGCCGTGACCTCTCTGTTTTGTTAAGTGTATTGTAACTGATTCTATCATACGAAAAGGATGATGACAAATCGTTATTGAAACGAATGAAGATTGTAATACAAGCATATTGTGTATATTTAAGAAAGAGAGTATACTCACCGATACACTTTATGGAGGACAGACAACAGAGTATCCGTTATGGACATTTGCCAAAGCAGATCAGGAGATGCTGATATAGATCAAAATGAAATGTAATGAAATAATAAGAGCCTACGGAACCGATTTCAGTTCCATTACCGTCAGACTGCTGGAAGCTGCGGATCTTATCGGGGAGATAAGGAAGACTGTCAGCAAGGATCTTGCAAGAGACGATTATACAATAGCCATAAAGCCTAACCTCGTAAGCCCCACGCCGGCGGTGTTCGGAGGTACGACTCATCCTGAAATAGTTGCAGGCATTATTGAGTATCTGAATGCCGGCGGAATAGGATCTGAGCATATCGTTATCATGGAGGGCTCATGGGTAGGAGACAGAACGCCTGAGGCCTTTGATTACTGCGGATATCTGACATTATCCGAAAAGTATGGGGTCTCTCTTAAGGATATGCAGCAGGAACGGAGAATAACCCGTACAAAATGCGGCGACCTTGATATAGACATATGCAGCGCGGCTCTGGAGGCTGACTATCTGATAAATGTGCCTGTGCTTAAGGGGCATTGCCAGACAAAGGTCACCTGCGCGCTGAAGAACATGAAGGGCATCATTCCGAATAGTGAAAAGCGAAGATTTCACAGACTTGGTCTGCACAAGCCGATAGCATGTCTTAATGTCGGCATCAGACCGGATTTTATAGTGATAGATCACATATGCGGAGATCCTGATTTTGAGGAAGGCGGAAATCCGCTGGTGAGAAACTGCGTCATGGCGGCAAAGGATCCGGTGCTTACTGACGCTTATACCTGCAGGGTTCTCGGATATTCGCCTGACGAGGTGGAATACATTGGCATTGCTGAGGAGCTCGGCGTGGGAAAAGCCGATCTGTCAAAGCTTGTTATTAAAACGGCTGTGGGCATTCCGTCTGACGGTGAGCCTGAGGATCGCAGCGGCTTAACGGAAGAGGAAATGAATAGTACTGCAGCCGATGGTCTGTCTGCAGCCGATGGGCTATCTGCAGCCGACGGCCTTCCTGCAGCAAGAAAGCTTGTCGATATAGCCTGTGCCGTGGATGAGATCGATTCCTGCAGCGCGTGTTACGGCGTGCTGCTGCCCGTACTGGACAGACTGAAAAATGAGGGCAGTCTGGATACTCTTCTTGAAAAACTTGAGGGAAGCAGGATAGGCATCGGACAGGGGCACAGAGGAAAATCCGGGCTTTTAGGCACCGGAAACTGTACATCAGGATTTAAATATTGCATCAAGGGCTGTCCGCCCGATGAAGACCGGATATATCAGGAGCTGAAGAGCTTTATTGAAAAACCGGATCGGCTTTGATACTCTTTGATGTAAACAGAGGGTACGGAAAATGTTTTTTATTATGGGAATGAGTCAGGGGCAGAAGCAGCTTGACTATAATCAGACCGTGATATGCGGCGTTTGCGGAAGGTACGGAAGATATGATGTATTTATGACATATATGTACTTCAGCTTCTTCTTTATTCCGCTGTTCAAATGGAACAGGAGATATTACGTTCAGACCTCCTGCTGCGGTTCGGTCTATGAGTTGAATCCGGAAAAAGGCAGGATGATCGAATACGGGCAGCAGGTGACGATCGAGTCCGAAGATATGCTCCTTCAGCATAGAGGTACAGGCAGATCGGAAAGGGAACCTTTTTACGACGAAGACCGTGGGGACGGAAAAACTGTATATGAAACACCGCCTCAGCTTACAGACAGCACTATGAAAAAATGCCCTTCCTGCGGGTATATGGCAGCATCGGACTTTGAGTATTGTCCTAAATGCGGAAGGAAGCTGTAGTGTTATGTGACCGGGTAATGCATAACAGCCGAATTGGTATACGAATCGGTATTCGAATTATTATCCGAATTTTTATTTTCGCAGGTGAGAACCTCTTGTTTAGGAAAAAAGATGAATACAGAGATAAGAAGAATACTTGAGGCGGTCAGAGACGGAGAGTTGTCTGTTGATGATGCTCTGCTCAAAGTAAAAAAAGAACCCTATACAGAGCTTGGATATGCCAAGATAGACAATCACAGAAAGATCCGTCAGGGTGCGGCAGAGGTGATCTACGGTGCCGGAAAGACAGCCGAACAGATCATAGGCATTGTTAAAGGAATCAGAGAGAACAGCAGCGACCCTGTCCTTATTACCAGACTGGAGGCTGAAAAGGCCGGACAGGTTATGAAGGCTGTTGATATCAGCTATTTCGATGCAGCACGTATCGGTTTGCTCGGAGAGATACCGAAGCCCGACGGAATCGGTACGATAGTTGTGGCTACGGGAGGCACCAGCGATATTCCTGTTGCCGAGGAGGCGGCATTGACAGCCGAGGTATACGGCAATCAGGTCATCAGACTGTATGATGTGGGAGTTGCGGGTCTTCACAGGCTTCTCAGCCACACAGATGAGATAATGAGTGCCGGAGTGATAATCGCCATTGCCGGAATGGAGGGGGCTCTTGCCAGTGTTATCGGAGGGATGGCAGACTGTCCTGTTATTGCGGTACCGACAAGCGTGGGATACGGTGCCTCCTTCGGGGGAATATCCGCACTGCTTTCCATGCTTAATTCCTGTGCGAGCGGAGTGTCTGTCGTGAATATTGACAACGGCTTCGGAGCGGGATATCTGGCAAGTATGATAAACCATGAGGTGAGAAGAAAATGAAGACATTATACCTTGAACTTGGTATGGGAGCGGCGGGAGATATGTTGACAGCTGCTCTTCTTGAGCTTTTTCCAGAGGATAAGCAGCGTGATATAGTTGATATGCTGAATTCACTTGGTATTCCTGGTGTGCGTTTTGTGCAGGAGAGATCAGTCAAATGCGGAATAACGGGTACGCATATGCGGGTGCTGATCGAAGGCGAAGAGGAAGGCGGGCATGAATATATTCATGAACACGAACATGAACATTTCCATGGTCATGAACATGAACACGAGCACGAGCATGAGCATTCCCATGGTCATGAGCATACACAGGATCATGAGCATACACAGGATCATGAGCATACACATGACCCTGCTCACGCCGAGGGTCACATACATTCTCATTCTCATAATGATATGGCTGGCATAGATCATATAGTAAACGGACACATGAATGCGTCTGCCTCTGTCAAAGCCAATATTACTGAGGTCTATAAGCTCATAGCCGAGGCGGAGGGCTATGTTCACGGAAAGCCTGTGAGCGAGATCCATTTCCATGAGGTAGGAACCATGGATGCTGTCGCCGATGTGGCGGCGGTATCGTTTCTTATAGAAATGCTGGCACCGGACAGGATCATAGCGTCTCCTGTAAATACCGGCTCCGGTACAGTTAGATGCGCCCATGGGATCATGCCTGTTCCTGCCCCCGCAACGGCATATCTGTTAAGGGGGATTCCTTCCTATGACAGCGGTATAAGGGGAGAGCTGCTGACACCAACCGGAGCGGCTCTGATAAAGCATTTTGCGGATGATTTCGGAAGACGTCCTGCCATGAGCATTGAGAGAACCGGATATGGAATGGGACGGAAGGATTTTGATGCCCCGAACTGTGTCAGAGCATTTTTGGGAGAAGCCCTTGATGATGCATCATATCCTGCTGTATTCGAGCTCGAGGCAAACATCGACGATATGAGCGCCGAGGAGGTCGGCTTTGCCATGGGGCAGATACTTAAGGCAGGAGCTTTGGATGTCTGGACCGAGGCCGCCTGTATGAAGAAAAACCGTCCCGGAGTAATACTCAGGCTCCTTTGCAGAGAAGCGGAAAAGGACAGTATCATCAAAGCGGTATTCAAGCATACCTCTACTATCGGAATCAGAGAAAGCCTCAAAAAAAGGTATACTCTTAACAGAGAGATATCATCGGTAGATACACCGTTCGGTACAGTAAGGATCAAGCGCTCTGAGGGCTACGGTACAGAGAGAAAAAAGTATGAATATGATGATCTTGCGGCAATAGCCGAGAGCAGAGGCATCAGTATTTCAGAGGCGAGAAGGATAGCCGCTCACTCAGTCTCAAAGCATTAGCTGAAATAAAGGGAGATATAAAGGGATCGCCGCTTTGAACCGCTCCCTTCTGAGCAGTACAGGATATTTATTATTTTTCCTGTCTGCCTAAAGAGGAGCATATCACTTAGTGCGGCGATCCCTTATAGTCTGGTGCCAAAGCGTGTAACCGGGTCAGTCATACATTACACGGCGTATCTCGGCAAGTCTGTCACGCAGCCTGATGGCCTCCTCGAAGTTGAGCTCAGCTGCAGCGGTACGCATGCGCTTGTTGAGTGCCGTTTCCAAAGCCTTGAGTTCCCGGGTATTCATAGACTCGATATCCTTGCTTTCGGCATCGGTATCCGTATCGGCAGCTCTGGATATGGTGATAAGATCACGGACGGCCTTCTTTATTGTAGCAGGAGTAATGCCATGTTCCTTGTTATAGCTGTCCTGGACCGCACGCCTTCTGTTGGTTTCGTCTATTGCACGGCGCATGGAGTCTGTGATATTATCGGCATACATGATAACGTGACCCTCGGCATTTCTGGCTGCTCGTCCCACGGTCTGGATCAGCGATGTTTCACTTCTTAAAAAGCCTTCCTTATCGGCATCGAGAATTGCCACAAGGGCTACCTCCGGTATATCAAGTCCTTCTCTGAGCAGGTTTATTCCCACAAGCACGTCAAAGGCATTCAGACGCATATCCCTGATGATCTGGCTTCTTTCAAGAGTATCAATATCGGAATGAAGATATCGGACGCGTATTCCGATGTTTTTCATGTAGTCTGTCAGATCCTCTGCCATTTTTTTGGTCAGAGTGGTTACGAGGATCTTATTGCCTCTGGAGGTCTCCTTGTTTATCTCGGATATAAGATGGTCTATCTGCCCCTCCACCGGGTGAAGCTCGATAGGCGGATCCAGCAGTCCGGTAGGTCTGATGATCTGCTCGGCACGAAGCAGCTCATGCTCTGCCTCATAAGGTCCCGGAGTGGCCGATACGCAGAGCATCTGATCTATCTTGCATTCAAATTCTTCAAAATTGAGAGGACGGTTATCCAGAGCCGAAGGGAGACGGAAGCCGTAATCAACAAGCACCGTTTTTCTGGAATGATCCCCGGCATACATTCCGCGTATCTGCGGAAGAGTGATATGGGACTCGTCAACGATTATCAGAAAATCCTCAGGAAAATAATCCATCAGAGTGTAAGGCGGGGCTCCCGCCTCGCTTCCGGTCAGATGACGCGAGTAATTCTCTATTCCGGAGCAGAATCCGGTCTCCCTCAGCATTTCCACATCAAAGCAGGTCCTCTCGCGGATCCTCTGGGCTTCGATAAATCTGTCCTCAGAGGTGAAGAAGCTTACTCTGTCCTCCATTTCCTTTAGAATATTGCCGCAGGCTCTGTCCATCTGATCCTTCGGAACCACATAATGGGAGGCAGGAAAGACGATGCAGTGGTTCAGAGATGCCTTGACATGTCCGGTCAAAGCATCGATGGAGGTAATGCGGTCGATCTCGTCACCGAAAAATTCGATCCTGTAGGCTTCTCCTCCTGAATATGAAGGATATATCTCCATGACATCACCGTGCACGCGGAAGCTGCCGCGCTTAAAATCCATCTCGTTCCTGCTGTACTGCATATCCACGAGGCGGCGCATGATGTCGCGCATGTCATGGATCTGTCCGGGTCTTAAGGATACAGTCATTTTTTTATAATCAATAGGAGAGCCGAGTCCGTATATACAGGAAACGGAAGCGATAATGATGACATCGTCTCTCTCTGACAGGGCTGCAGTGGCAGAATGTCTCAGCTTGTCTATCTCATCATTTATAGATGAGTCCTTTTCGATATAGGTATCTGTGGACGGTACATAGGCCTCCGGCTGATAGTAGTCATAATAGCTTACGAAATACTCGACAGCGTTTTCGGGAAAGAATTCCTTGAATTCGCCGTAGAGCTGCGCTGCAAGGGTCTTGTTATGGGCTATGACCAGAGTCGGCTTTCCGAGTTCCTTTATTACATTGGCCATAGTGAAAGTCTTGCCTGATCCTGTTGCTCCGAGAAGCGTTTCAAACTGATTGCCGGCCCTGAAGCCTTCGACAAGCTGTGAAATAGCCTGCGGCTGGTCGCCGGTCGGGGCGAATTCGCTGTGCAGGATAAAATCTGCCATTGGTTTTCTCCTCTCTGTATTTGCTGTGGGAGCTGTATCCCGACTACTGTATAATAGCACGAAGCCGTATCGGCTTCATCAGCATTATGACATTATACGATACTTTGCAACTTCGCGTCACCCTGGAAGAGCATTTGCGGGCAGCTCCTGCAGCCGTTAATGATATTTTGCAGATGTACAGTTCCCGAAAGAGCATTCGTGATCAGACCGTCTGCGGCTGTTCCGTATAAATTTGTGTTGATTTTGACACTGAAATCATATTACTATATATAAACGATTCGAAACTGCTGAACATTTACACTACTATAAATAACACATAGAAACAGAGGAATATAAAATGGCAAAAAGACCGGCGGTCCTTCTTATCCTTGACGGATTAGGACTCAGAAAAGAAACAGAAGGCAATGCGGTGGCACAGGCGAACACACCGGTGCTCGACAGACTCATGAAGGAATGCCCTTTTGAAGAGGGAAATGCATCGGGGCTCTCGGTGGGGCTGCCTGACGGACAGATGGGCAATTCCGAGGTCGGACATCTCAATATGGGTGCGGGAAGGATCGTGTATCAGGAGCTGACAAGAATAACAAAGAGCATTCAGGACGGAGATTTCTTTGAGATCCCGGAATTAAAAAAAAGCATTGAAAACTGCATAAGCAATTCATCTGCGCTGCATATCATGGGGCTTCTTTCGGACGGAGGAGTTCACAGCCATATTACACATGTTTTCGGACTTCTTGAGCTTGCAAAGAGAAACGGTCTGAAGAAGGTATATGTTCACTGCTTTATGGACGGAAGAGATACACCTCCGGACAGCGGACTGTCATTCATAAGAGCGTTGGAAGAAAAAATGCAGGAGCTCGGTACGGGAGAGATCGCAACCGTCTGCGGCAGATACTATGCCATGGACAGAGATAAAAACTATGACAGGACAGAAAAGGCCTACAGGGCGCTTACCAGAGGCGAGGGAGTCAGAGCCGGATCTGCCGAAGAGATAATGAAGAATTCCTATGCGGAAAATATTCTGGATGAATTTATCCTCCCTTCGGTAGTGGAAAAGAACGGCAGTCCTGTGGGACTTGTGGAGAACGGGGATTCTGTTATTTTCTTCAATTTCCGTCCGGACAGAGCAAGGCAGATCACCAGGGCGTTCTGTGATGATGAGTTTGGATTCTTCGAAAGAGGAGAACGCATAAAGGTTAATTACACCTGCTTCACTGATTACGACGAGACTATTTCCAACAAGGATGTGGCATTCCATAAGGAAGAGATAACAAATACCTTCGGAGAATATATTGCAAAAAAAGGAAAGACCCAGCTGCGTATAGCCGAGACAGAGAAGTATGCTCATGTTACCTTCTTCTTTAACGGAGGCAAGGAAACTCCTTATGAAAATGAGGACAGGATACTGGTGCCTTCCCCTAAGGAGGTTCCGACATATGATCTCAAGCCTGAAATGAGTGCCTCGGAGGTGTGCAGGAGACTCTGTGAGGCGATAGAGAGCGGTAAGTATGATGCGGTGATCTGCAACTTTGCAAACTCGGATATGGTCGGACATACAGGTGTTATGGAGGCTGCCGTTAAGGCTGTGGAGACTGTGGATACATGCGTGGGAAGGGTATGCGACGCGGTCAGAGCTGCGGACGGAGTGATGTTCATCTGCGCGGATCACGGCAATTCGGATATAATGACTGATCCGGAGACAGGGAGACCTCATACAGCGCATACGACGAGCCCGGTTCCGTTCATTCTGTTCAATGCAGACAGCTCCATGGGACTCAGAAAGAACGGAGTTCTGGCAGATATCGCGCCGACGATGCTGGAGCTTATGGGACTGGAAAAGCCGGCGGAAATGACGGCAAAGTCACTTATAACCCACTCCGGGGCATGCTGAAAACTCTGATGCCTAACAGAGAGGATACAGCAGAAGAGGAGCCGATCCAAAAGGCGGTAACTATAGATAATATGCGCTGAGCAGAAAAACAGGAAAGAAAAGAGTAACAGGAAAGAGAACAACAATTGAAAAGACCTTTGTTTATTGCAGCAGCTGCAGTTCTGTCCGGAATTATCTGTGGAATAAACGAAACGAGTCTTACATTAAAGGCAGCTGCCGTAATGTCGGCAGCTGCGGCAGTGTGCGTTGAAAGCGGAGTATTGAAAAACGATACTTCGCTTTTTCGGTATATTTCTCCGGGAGGAGGAAGAGAAAGGGGGAATGCGGCGTACAGGGAAGAAACAGCGGATAGTGGAGAAGCGGCGTATAGTGAAGAAGCGGCGGATAGGAAATACATGGGCTATGCGGCGGCAGCCGCAGCCCTGCTTCTGTTTGCCGTTGGAGCTGTCAGGGGAGCATATGTGTCGTCCCGGTATTCGACACCCGAGAGCCGAAGCTTTTATGAGAGATATGAGCCGACAAATCCTGGTCAGTTTGATTATGCCGTATATCTTAAGGCAAACGGAATAAGCTCCACGGAGGAATATGAGAGCTTCCGCGCCAAAGAGCCGGGGCAGGAGCAGGCTCCTTTGATAAGGGCTGCAGCAGCAGTCAGAAAATACGCCGGTGACCTTTTGGAGGAAAGCACAGACAGTCATGATGCAGGCATATACAAGGCTGTGCTGCTGGGTGAAAAACAAGAAATGGACAGTGATATCAGATCACTGTATCAGTCAGCGGGCATAGCCCATCTGCTTTCGGTCAGCGGACTTCATGTAGGCATGATAGGGAGCTTTGTTTACGGACTGCTCAGAAGAAAACAGAGCGGGAGAAGGGCTTCTGCCGCAGCCTCTCTTTTCCTGCTCTTCTATATGCTTATCGCAGGCTCCTCCGGCTCGGTCATCAGAGCCGTGATAATGCTGATCATAAGCTTTTCGGCTTCAAACGAGGGCAGAACATATGATCTCAGATCATCTGTCTGCGCTGCGGCGATCGTCATTATGCTCCGGAGACCATATATGATCTTTACAAGCGGATTTCAGCTGTCCTTCGGAGCAGTGGCTGCTATTACGATCGGCGGGAATGAGGTGCTCGGAAGGCTCGGACTCATGCGGGAGAACAGAGGCAGTGAAGCAATGCGGTGCAAGCGGGTGAGAAAACAGAACAGACCCGGCAGGATATTGAGTCTTCTGGTCATAAGCGCAGCTATACAGCTTGTTACACTTCCGGTAACCGCATACCATTTCTTTGTATTCCCGGTATATGGAATACTCCTGAATCTGATCGTTATTCCCTTAATGGGATGTGTGCTCTGCTCGGGCTTCGGCGTGACAGCTGCAGCTGCTGCAGGGAGATTATTGTCATGGATAATAATATCGGCAGGCGAAAATGTCTCAAGGCTTCTGTTTACATTGTACAGCCCGGATGGAATAACGGAGAGCATACTGAGTATGAGCGAAATGCTTTCGGCTGCGGCAGTGAAGGCAACAGGTGTACTGGGAATCGCCGCCGCTGCGCCTGGACACTATATACTGAAGCTGTATGAAGGGCTTTGCTCGGCAAGCCTAAGGCTTCCCTTTGCTGCCGTGACCATGGGAAGACCCGGAATAATACAGATCATAGCATATTATATGGTACTCGCAGGCGGGATCGCCGTTGTGCTGAGACGGGGGATACGCAGAAAAAGGGAGCTGTGGATCAGATATATTCTGATGGTTCTCGTGTCGATCTCGGCATCATTTCTGCTGCTGACCCCTCCGGCAAAGGGCTGCCGTGTCACGGTCATGGATGTGGGGCAGGGAGACTGCAGCCTGATATGCTTTGAAGACAAGAGCGTTCTGCTTGACGGAGGCTCCTCGGACAACAGAGAAGCGGGTCAGAGAATAATAGAACCGTGTATAAAGTCAAAGGGAATAGACAGACTGGATATGGTCATTGTGAGTCATTGCGACAACGATCATATAAACGGACTGTATCATATCCTGAGTCCGGATTCGGGAATTAAGGTAGGATGTCTCCTGCTTCCGTCGCCCGCAAAGGATAACGAAGCCTACAGGGAACTGATGGAGACAGCCCGGAAAAACGGTATACCGACAGGCTTTCTGGCTGAGGGAGAGATATTGAAGAGCTCGGTTTCTGAGGGACAGATATACTGCCTGTATTCCGGGGCCGTGAGCGGGGATACCAACAGACATTCTCCGGGGCTGATGGTGAGCTGCGGAGACTTCTCCATGCTGTTTACCGGTGATATGGGACAGGAGGATGAAGCGCTGATGTGCGGCAGGATAGAAAAAGCGCCCGGCAGGATGAAAGAAGCGGCGGTGAATTCCGACGTGCATCGTGTTCCGGGAGGGCTTACGGTATTTAAGGCGGGGCACCACGGAAGCCGGGGATCAAATTCCGAAAGACTGCTGAAGGCAGTGTCTCCCGAGGCGGCTGTGATCTCCTGCGGAAGGAAAAACAGGTATTCTCATCCCCATGAGGAGGTACTGTCAAGGTTTGAAAAATACGGAACGGAATACTTCTCGACTGCCTCTGTGGGAGCTGTTGAAATTGATGAAAAGAATATTTACGGTGTTAAGCGATGAGGCTATAATGAACTGTAAGCCTGACGCGATGATGAGGCTGTGATGAACCGCAAGCCTGTGATATCGGAGAACCGCATGAATTCACAAAAGAACCTGTTCCTGATCTGCGGAGATGAGGAATTTTTAAAACAGCAGAAGCGAAACGAAATGCTTGCCGCATTTAACTGCGAGGGAAGCATGAATTATAATGCTTTTTCCGAGGACGGGATAGATATCGATGAAATAAGGGAGCTGATACATACGGAGCCCTTTATGGAGGAGCAGAGAAAGCTGCTTATCAGCGAGTCGGGTTTTTTCAAAGCTAACGCGGGACAGGAATCTGCGGAGGTGTTTGAAGATGTTCCCGATTCATGCATTGTAATTTTTTACGAGAAGGATGCGGACAAGGGCAGCAGGCTGTATGATCTGATCCGGAAAAAGGGAGAAATATTCAGATTCGAAACGGCAGACAGCATGTCCGGAAGAGAAAAAAACGCCGGGAAGACCGAGATCAGAAACTGGGCCAAGGGAGTCATCAGAAATGCCGGAAGAAGGATAGACAGCAGAACTCTGTTTGAGCTGGCGGAGACTGCCGGCTATGATATGCAGAACCTGAGCACCGAGCTTGAAAAGCTGATCTGCTATACGCTGGAAAGACCTGATGGCAGCCTGATCACTGCGGAGGATGTGTCTGCTGTATGCTCTAAGACCCTTTCGGACAGAATATTTGAAATGATGGATCACAAATTCAGAGGGCATGTATCCGAGGCTCTTGCGGTTCTGGAGGAGCTTTACGCATTGAGAATATCTCCGATGCGCATTCTGTATTTTATGGTCAGGCAGTACAATCAGGCGCTTTCCTATAAGGAGTGCACGGCGCAGAGACTGAGTGATGCCCAGACAGTATCGGTCCTCGGCATCAAAGAGTGGCAGCTGGATAAGCTTAAGACGAGACTGGGAGCAGTGACGGCGGAGGAGATCAGGTACAGACTGGAGCTTTGTGCAGACGCGGAGTACAGAGTCAAGACCGGTGATATGCGGGAAAAGCTTGCTGTCGAGCTGCTTTTGATCAGATAGTCATTTTGCGGCAGATACCTCCGGAGGTCGCGCGGGGATGGAAAAAATGCAGTCATTGCTGCATACATATGACACATGATGCTCGGGGAATGATCCTTTCACTTCAGGAAATACTTTTCTCATTAAGTGGACTATATAATATCAAATAATGCTTGACAGACAATGGCTTTGTATATAGAATATTTATGTTTGCACAAGACTGTCCGTGTCCGGGATTAGTGGAAACATCAAAATCTTAAGAAAGGGGTGTAACACAATGGCAAACATTAAATCAGCTAAGAAGAGAGTACAGGTTGCTCAGACCAGAACTGAAAGAAATAAGGCTATCAGATCAAAGGTTAAGACTTTCACAAAGAAAGTACTTGCTGCTGTAGAGGCTGGTGATAAGGCTGCTGCCGAGACAGCGCTCAGAACTGCTGTTTCTGAGATCGATAAGGCTCAGACAAAGGGCGTTTATCATGCAAATACAGCTTCAAGAAAGATTGCAAGACTTACAAAGACAGTTGCTTCCATGCAGTAATCTTGATTTGATCTATCATTATAAAGTAATGCCCTCGGATTAACCCACCCGAGGGCTTTTGTGTTCTTTGACCGCCTGTAGGATCTGCAGGCTGTTACGCATAGGATGATATTTGTATGGCAGACTCATATTTTGATCAGAGTAAAATAAGAAACTTCAGTATTATCGCTCATATTGACCATGGCAAGTCTACCCTTGCGGACCGCATCATTGAGATGACGGGTCTGCTCAGCAACCGTGAGATGCAGGCACAGGTGCTTGACAACATGGAACTTGAGCGAGAGAGAGGCATTACCATCAAGGCGCAGACTGTCCGCACCGTATATAAGGCGGATGACGGAGAAGAATATATCTTCAATCTTATCGATACTCCGGGACATGTCGATTTCAACTATGAGGTGTCAAGATCCCTGAAGGCATGCGACGGAGCTATTCTTGTAGTGGATGCTGCACAGGGAATAGAGGCACAGACTCTTGCCAACGTTTATCTGGCACTGGATAACGATCTGGAGGTGGCTCCGGTCATCAACAAGATAGATCTTCCGAGTGCGGATCCTGACAAGGTGGCTCATGAGATAGAGGATATTATCGGCATCGAGGCCGAGGATGCCCCGCGTATCTCGGCAAAGACGGGACAGAACGTCCATGAGGTCCTGGAAATGATCGTTCACAGGATACCTGCTCCGGATGGAGATGTAAGCGCTCCGCTCAAGGCTCTTATTTTTGACTCTGTCTATGATTCCTACAGAGGGGTCATCGTTTTCTGCCGTATCAAGGAGGGTACTGTCAGAAAGGGCATGAAGATCCGCATGATGGCATCGGGAGCCGAGTATGATGTTGTGGAGGTCGGCTTCATGGGAGCCGGGCAGTTTTTCCCTTGTCAGGAGCTGAAGGCAGGAGAGGTAGGCTATATTACCGCCAGCATCAAAAATATTCAGACTACGAGAGTCGGAGATACGGTTACAGATGCCCAGAATCCGGCAGCAGAGCCTCTTCCGGGATACAAGGAAGCAACACCTATGGTATATTGCGGTGTGTATCCGGCCGATAATGCAAAGTACCCGGATCTCAGGGACGCTCTGGAAAAGCTTAAGCTCAATGATGCTTCACTGTTCTATGAGCCCGAGACCTCGGTGGCTCTGGGCTTCGGCTTCAGATGCGGTTTTCTGGGACTGCTGCATCTGGATATAATCCAGGAGAGGCTGGAGAGAGAATACAATCTGGATCTTGTCACCACAGCTCCGTCGGTCATCTACAAGGTACACAAGACCGATGGTACGGTGATAGATCTTACCAACCCGACCAACCTTCCGGACCCTTCGTGCATTGAGTTTATGGAGGAGCCTGTGGTCAAGGCTGAGATCATGACGACCACCGATTATGTGGGATCGATAATGAAGCTCTGTCAGGAAAGACGAGGGGTTTATCTCGGCATGGAGTATATCGAAGAGACCAGAGCCCTGCTTCGATATGAGCTTCCTCTGAATGAGATCATATATGATTTCTTTGACGTGCTGAAATCCAGAAGCCGCGGTTATGCTTCTTTTGATTATGAACTGAAGGGATACAGCAGATCCAGTCTCGTAAAGCTGGATATTCTTGTCAACCGTGAGACGGTGGATGCACTTTCGTTTATAGTATTTGCGGACAGCGCCTATGACCGTGGCAGGAGAATGTGTGAGAAGCTGAAGGATGAGATCCCGAGGCAGCTCTTTGAGATACCTATCCAGGCGGCAATAGGAGGAAAGATCATAGCGAGAGAGACGGTAAAGGCGCTGCGTAAGGATGTGCTTGCAAAATGCTACGGAGGCGATGTTTCAAGAAAGAAAAAGCTCCTTGAGAAGCAGAAGGAAGGAAAGAAGCGTATGCGTACCTTCGGCTCTGTAGAGATTCCGCAGTCAGCCTTCATGAGTGTGCTCAAGCTCGAAGAGGAGTGATCGGGACAAACGGAAAATACAGTTCGAATATGATATAATTCGAATACAGTCAGAAATAGTAATTCGAATAAAATCAGATATAATAATTCGAATAATGATACAACGATCCATTATTATTTTATTGACTAAATATTGGGATGATGGTATATTTACCCAATGTTTATGAAGAAATATGCAATACATAGGGGCCATCGGAAATACCCTGACCCTGATATTTTGGGAGGAACGATAATTATGAAAAAGATTATTGCATTTATGACCGCTGCAGTTATGACTGCAGGACTGCTTTCGGGATGCGGATCATCCTCAGCAGAGGCAACAACAGCAGCAGAAACAACAGCTGCCGCAACAACAGCAGCCGAGACCGAGGCAGCAGCCGAAACAGAGGCAGCCGCAGCTGAGGCAGCGCAGCTCAAAACAGTTACAGACGGTATTCTTACAATGGGAACAAACGCAGCATTCCCTCCGTATGAGTATTATGACGGAGACAAGATCGTAGGAATCGATGCAGAGGTGGCAGAGGCTGTTGCCGAGAAGCTCGGACTGAAGCTTGAGATCGTTGACATGGATTTCAGCTCCATCATCACATCTGTTCAGACCGGCAAGGTCGATATCGGTGTTGCTGGAATGACAGTGACCGAGGAGAGGCTTCAGAACGTAAACTTCTCAGATACCTATTCAACAGGCGTTCAGGTAGTTATCGTTCCTGAGGATTCACAGATCACAGATGTGGACGGACTTTCGGGAGCTCTTATCGGAGTTCAGGAGGGAACCACGGGACATATCTACTGCTCCGATGATTACGGCGAGGAAAATGTTATTGCTTACACAAACGGCGCTACAGCAGTTCAGGCTCTTCTGAACGGAAAGATCGACTGCGTTGTTATCGATAAGCAGCCGGCTCTCAAGTTTGTTGAGGCAAATCCGGGACTTAAGATCCTTGAAACAGCTTATGTTGAAGAGGACTATGCTATTGCCGTATCGAAGGACAATGAGGCACTTCTTGCAGCTATCAACGGAGCGCTTAAGGAGCTTACGGAGGACGGAACTGTTCAGAAGGTGCTTGATACATATATTAAAGCAGAATGATCTGTTGATCTGAACTATTCGGGATCAGTCAGGCTGTTCGGCTTTGGTCGGTTTTAAATAACTGTCAAGGCTGAACAGCCGATATTGTATTAAGGGGTAGCTGCTGTGCAGAAGATTATCGAAGGATTGCGTCTGGGGATCTACCAGACCTTTATACTGGAAAACAATTACAAATATTTCATCAACGGTCTGGGGATCACGCTGCTCGTGACGGCTTCGGCTCTTATCCTCGGACTGATACTCGGCATTTTTGTTGCTATCGTGAGATCGGCTCATGACCAGCAGCCGCAAAACAGAAGAAATCCTCTTCTCGGAATACTGAATATCATATGCAGGCTTTACCTGACGGTGATCAGGGGAACTCCTTCGATGGTTCAGCTGCTCATCATGTGGTTTGTTATCTGGGCAAGCGCCAGAGCTACGGACGGAAACATGATCAGATGCGCCATACTGTCCTTCGGAATCAATTCCGGCGCATATATCGCGGAGATAGTTCGTTCGGGAATCATGTCCATAGACAAGGGACAGATGGAGGCAGGTCGTTCGCTGGGACTTACCTATGCGGCTACCATGAAGGGAGTCATTATTCCTCAGGCCTTCAAAAACGTGCTGCCTGCCCTCGGAAACGAGATGATAACGCTTCTCAAGGAGACCTCCATCGTGACAGTTATCGGTCTTAAGGATCTCACAAAGGGAGCCATGATAATACAGTCGAAGACCTATCAGGCGCTGGTTCCGTTCCTTGCGATAGCCGCGATCTATCTTGTAATGGTGCTTTTCCTGACATGGGTCATGGATAAGGTGGAAAGGAGAATGAGAGAAAGTGATATACGTTAAAGGTCTTTCAAAGTCTTTCGGCAGTATCGATGTCCTCAAGAATATTGATGCTCATATTTCTCCGGGAGAAAAGGTAGTGATCGTAGGACCTTCGGGCTCCGGAAAATCCACCTTTCTCAGATGTCTGAATCTGCTTGAGATCCCTACCGCCGGCAGCATTGTGTTTGACGGACAGGAAATCACCTCGGATAAGGCTGATGTGAACGAGATCCGCCGCCATATGGGAATGGTATTCCAGCATTTCAACCTTTTTGCAAATATGACAGTCAAGCAGAACATCATGTTTGCGCCGGTCAAGCTGAAGCTAATGACTTCGGAGGAGGCACAGGCTCAGGCTATGGCACTCCTTGAGAGAGTAAACCTCGCCGACAAGGCCGATGTTTATCCTTCACAGCTTTCGGGAGGACAGAAGCAGAGAATAGCCATAGTGCGTTCTCTGGCAATGAAGCCGAAGGTGATGCTTTTTGACGAGCCGACCTCGGCACTGGATCCCGAGATGGTAGGCGAAGTTCTGGAGCTTATGAAGCAGTTGGCGGATTCGGGAATGACCATGGTTGTGGTCACTCACGAGATGGGCTTTGCCAGAGAGGTTGCCACAAGGATACTGTTTATGGACGAGGGAATAATCAAGGAAGAGGCTGCGCCTGCCGAGTTCTTCGGTGCACCGAAGGATCCGAGACTTCAGGATTTCCTCCGCAAGGTGCTGTGATATTTACGGCGTAAAAAACGTTAACCTTATCTTACAAAAATTTTAACTTCGTTGATAAGATTTTTTACCCATGCTATAAGTAGTTGTAGCATGGGTATTTATTAGATTAGATAATATGTCTGTACTCTCCGGCGTTTCAAGCTGATCAGACTGTCTGCCGTCGGGTACCGTTTTTCGAAAAGAGGTCGATTATGCTCAGAATCACGAGACTTGTAGTGGGGTATGTAAGTACAAATTGTTATATTGCGTACGATCAGGAGGCCGGAACCTGCGTGATAGTGGATCCGGGCGACAGCGCAGAACGCATAAAAGCAAAGATAGAGGAGCTTGACGTCAGACCTGAGGCCGTTCTGCTGACCCACGGACATTTTGATCATATTATGGCAGTGCCGGATATCAGAAGATTCTATCCGGGTATTCCGGTATATGCATATAACGCGGAGCGGATCCTGTTGTCCGATGCCGCAATGAACGAAAGCAATATGATCAAGAAACCGCTGATACTCGATGATATAAGTTATCTTGAGGACGGCGGGGAGCTTGAGCTTGTCGGTCACAGCTGGAGAGTTATCAGCACACCCGGTCATACGATAGGAAGCTGCTGCTATTATATTAAGGATGCGGCGGTGCTGTTTTCCGGAGATACGCTGTTTGACGGAGACTGCGGCAGAACAGATCTTGCCACAGGCGATACCGGAGCCATCATTCACAGCATCAGGGATATCCTTATGCGGCTCCCGGATGAAACACAGGTTCTTCCGGGACACGAGACATTTACGACTATCGGAAGAGAACGCATCCAGAATGTCGTTATGAGGATGGGATGAGATATGTATCTGTCCGGAATGAATATTCAGGGAGGAAATAAATGCTAAAATCAATAATCACACCTCTGCTCTGGGGAACGGCGGCTGTTCTGTGTATTATTGCACTGTCGGTCCAGACACAGGCGGCACAGTTCAGTATGGGACCCGGAGACCATTATGATGCGCAGGGAAATATCGTCGCTTTGGACGGAACACTTCTTGTTACGGCGGACGGGACGATAGCTGAGAACGAATATACCGAAAGTATTCTCAATGCGGAGGCATCAAGGCACGGCGGAAGGACAGCCGAGGGAACCGCGGCAGAAATACAGCAGCTTAACTATACCGTGTCGGTCAGTGAAGGAACGGAGTACTATTTATTTGAGGGGAAGACATATACGAAGTCTTCATTGTACGGAAACTGCAGGCTGACAGGATATTCTGAGGAAAACTGCGGAACAGCTGTGACCTTTTCCGGTAAACAGGCACAGGAAAGGCATACGGTGGCGGCATCAAGCGGACTGCCTATCGGGACAGTTATCATTATCGAGGGAACAGAGGGACCGTATGCAGCTGCCTACAACGGAATGTATGTGGTTGAGGACCGTGGAGGACAAAAGATCGAAAACGAAGATCTTATCGACATTTTCTTTAAGAGCGCAGAGGAATCGGGCAGGGTTACAGCATCGGGATGGAACCGGGCCGATGTATGGGTGGCAGAGCCGACAGCATGAAATTGGAAACAGAACTTTATATACACATTCCATTTTGCGAGCGTAAATGCAGCTACTGTGATTTTCTGTCCTTCAATGCAGCGCCGCAGATAAGGGAGGATTACGTAAAGGCTCTTATCGCCGAGCTTGAGGCTGTGTCAGAGGAGTGCAGAGACAGGACTGTTATCAGCATTTTTTTTGGAGGCGGTACTCCGTCAATGCTGCACGAGGCATTCATTGTCAGAATAATGAATACGATCAGGGAGCATTTTGATATTGCTGCCAATGCAGAGATAACGATCGAATGCAATCCCGCCTCGGCTCTCGGTCATAAGCTTGCCGCTTATAAGAAGGCCGGTATCAACAGGCTCAGTATAGGACTGCAGTCGGCAGATAATGCGGAGCTTCGGATGCTCGGAAGGATACATACCTTTGAAGACTTTCTGAAGACCTTTCAGGCGGCAAGGATGGAGGGCTTTTCAAATATCAATATTGACCTGATCAACTGCTTTCCTCTCCAAAGTATAAATACATGGAAAAAAACTCTGAAGACTGTGCTGATGCTTAAGCCCGAGCATGTTTCCATCTATAATCTGATCGTTGAACCGGGCACTCCGTTTTATGAGATGCAGGAAAAGGGTATCCTGATGATGCCTTCCGAGGAGGAACAGGCAAAGATCGACGAATATACCGTAAGCTGTATGAAGAGGAGCGGCTTCAGACGATACGAATTCAGCAACTGGGCAAAGCCTGGATATGAATGCAGACACAATACAGGCTATTGGACCGGGGTCCAGTATATCGGTACGGGACTCGGAGCTTCTTCATATTTTAACGGCTGCAGATGGAAAAACACCTCAGACATAGCAGAGTATCTTAAAGCAGATATTGAAGGCAGTCCGGAGGAGGCCCTCCGGCAGATCAGGAAGGATACTGTCAGGCTTGACAAAAAAGAACGTATGGAAGAGTTTATGTACCTGGGCTTACGGTGCACCGACGGAATATCGGGAATGGCATTTCTCGGCAAATTCGGAATGCATATCGAAGAGGTATACGGAGAACAGCTGGAAAGGTTTATCGGTCTCGGACTGATGGAGAACGAGGACGGGCAATACAGGCTGACCGATCGGGGGATTGAAGTCAGCAATGTTATACTCAGTGAGTTCCTGCTCCCGGATTGAATCACAAGGCAAAGGGTAATACCGGGTCGGATCTGAAGAGGGATACTGCTCCCGGGGCGAACCGGAAGCAGTATTTCCGGATTAGGAAAAAATTTTTATATTCCTTTAATAATTATAAACACTTCTACCGCTTGACTTTTGTCAGGCGGTATTATATTATGTCTGTGTTAGCAATCAGAACGAAAGAGTGCTAACAAAGAAAGAGATATTACAGTCAAAGCTATCGGGTGATACAAGTGATTGAATTGGATGAGAGAAAAACGGTCATATTAAAGGTTATTATCAAGAGCTATCTTGAGACCGGAGAGCCGGTGGGCTCGAGGACTATTTCCAAGCTGAGCGGTCTGAATCTTAGCTCGGCAACGATCAGAAACGAAATGAGCGATCTTGTCGAGATGGGATATATCGCACAGCCCCATACCTCGGCCGGAAGGATCCCTACCGATAAGGGCTATCGCTTTTATGTCGACAGTATCATGCAGGAAAATGACCGTAAGATCACAGCTGTGACAGATCAGATGCTGCAGCGTGTAGACAAGCTGGAGCAGCTTCTCAAGACCATTGTCAAATCTCTTGCAGTAGATACTAATTACGCTGCGCTGATAAGCGGACCGAGCATTTCAACTGCGAAGATCAAATACCTGCAGCTCAGCATTCCGGGAGAGAAAAAGATCCTTCTGATCCTTGTCCTTGACGGAAATGTGATCAAGAACGAGGTAGTGACAACGCCTGAGAGCATGGACTATGAAACGGCAATGAGCATCACCGTGATGATGAATAATTATCTGAGCGGACTCAGCCTCAGGGACATCACACCGCAGATCATTACGGATATCATGGTTCAGGCGGGGGCACACAGCGGAAGCGTCAAGTGTGTTTTGGATTCTATAGTCGAGATGCTGGAGCAGGGCGAAAGCCAGCATGACATCTTCACCTCGGGAGCCAAGAATATTTTTAAGTATCCGGAGCTGTCGGACACCGATAAGGCGTCCGAGCTGATCTCGGCATTCGAGGAAAAGGATCAGCTCAACGAGCTTGTGAATGAGGTCACCTCACTGAGTATTACCGAAGGATCGGACAGCGGCAATATCCGTGTTTATATCGGAGGAGAGGGTCCGGTCAAGAATATGAAGGACTGTTCACTGATTACAGCAAATTATGAGCTGGGAGACGGCATGACAGGTGTTATAGGAGTTATAGGACCTAAGCGTATGGATTATGAAAAGGTCATGAAGACGCTTCAGAACATCAAGGGTCAGCTCAACAACAGCTTTTCGGATAAAGACAGTAAAGGATAGAGGTATTTGGCATGACAGATGATGAGAAGATCATAGATCGGCAGACGAACGACGATACAGAAACCGACGCGGAAAATGCGGAGGAGACAGTTTTTGCAGCAGACGCAGCAGGAGCCGGTTCTGAGACGGAGCAGTCGGAGAACGCAGGAGCCGAAGCAAAGACCGGAGAGGCAGAGGCTGCAGGAGCCGAAACAAAGACCGGAGAGGCAGAGGACGCAGGAACCGAGCCGGATGGCGCTGAGCCTGAGGAAACTAAATCAGGAGACCGGGCTGAGTCGGGAGAAACCGGAAAAAGCTCCGGCACCGACAAAAAGGATAAGCAGATCGAGGAACTCAATGACAGATACAAGAGACTGTTTGCGGAGTTTGACAATTATCGCAAGAGAACCGATGCAGAGAAGCTCAGCATGTTTGCTGAGGGCGAGAAGACTGTTCTGCTGAAGGTGCTTCCTCTGATAGATAATTTTGAGAGGGCTCTCAATGCAATCCCTGAGGATCAGAAGGAGACGGCTCTTGCTGAGGGCATTGAAAAGATCTACAGAGCATTTACGGATCAGCTGTCCGAGCTGGGAGTCGTTCCGATCGAGGCAGTAAACAAAGAATTTGATGCTAACCTGCATAATGCCGTGATGCATATCGAGGACGAGAGTATTTCGGAGAATACGGTAGTTGAAGAATTCCAGAAGGGCTACATGTTTAAGGACAAAGTTCTGAGGTATTCGATGGTTAAGGTTGCAAACTAAAGAAGCTTCGGAAAAGCATATTTTATTATTTCACCAAATTAATTAATTATTTCATAAAACTTATTTGATTATTTCACTATATCTGGTTTCAGGAGGATAAAATAATGAGCAAGATTATCGGTATTGACCTTGGTACAACAAACAGCTGCGTAGCAGTTATGGAAGGCGGAAAGCCTACAGTTATTCCTAACGCGGAGGGACAGAGAACAACACCTTCTGTTGTTGCCTTCACAAAGACAGGAGAGAGACTTGTCGGAGACCCTGCCAAGCGTCAGGCTATCACAAACCCGGACAGAACCATCTCTTCCATCAAGAGACATATGGGAACTGATTATAAGGTAACGATCGACGGAAAGTCATATACTCCTCAGGAGATATCCGCAATGATTCTTCAGAAGCTGAAGGCTGACGCAGAGAGCTACCTCGGAGAGAAGGTAACAGAGGCTGTTATAACAGTTCCTGCTTATTTCAATGACGCGCAGCGTCAGGCAACAAAGGATGCCGGAAAGATCGCAGGACTTGATGTAAAGCGTATCATCAACGAGCCTACTGCTGCCGCACTTGCATATGGACTTGAGGAGGAGAGCGAGCAGAAGATCATGGTATACGACCTCGGAGGCGGTACCTTCGATGTATCTATTATTGATATCGGAGATGGTGTCGTAGAGGTAATGGCTACCAACGGAGATACACATCTTGGCGGAGACGACTATGATAATGTCATCATGAACTGGCTTGTAAGTGAGTTTAAAAAGTCTGAGGGCATTGACCTTTCAGGTGATAAGATGGCTATGCAGAGACTTAAGGAGGCAGCAGAGAAGGCAAAGAAGGAGCTTTCCGCAGCTACTACAACAAATATTAACCTTCCTTTCATAACAGCAACACAGGAAGGCCCTAAGCATCTTGATATGACACTTACGAGAGCAAAGTTCGATGAGCTTACCTCTGCTCTTACAGCACGTACTGCAGACCCTGTAAGAAATGCGATGAAGGATGCAGGCATTGTTAATGCCGATCTCGGAAAGGTACTTCTTGTAGGCGGTTCGACACGTATGCTCTGCGCACAGGAGGAGGTAAAGAAGCTCACAGGCAAGGAGCCGTCCAAGACTCTCAATCCTGATGAGTGCGTTGCTATCGGCGCTGCCGTTCAGGGAGGAAAGATCAATGGAGATGAGGGAACAGGCGATGTGCTTCTCCTGGATGTAACACCGCTTACACTCAGCATCGAGACCCTCGGCGGAGTTGCGACACCGCTTATCAAGAGAAATACGACCATTCCTACAACGGCACAGCAGGTATTCTCCACAGCAGCTGACAATCAGACAGCGGTAGATATCCATGTCGTACAGGGTGAGAGAGAATTTGCGCGTGACAATAAGACTCTCGGACAGTTCAGACTGGACGGAATCGCTCCAGCTCCGAGAGGAATACCTCAGATCGAGGTCAAGTTCGACATCGATGCTAACGGTATCGTAAATGTATCCGCAAAGGATCTTGGAACAGGCAAGGAGCAGCATATCACCATCACATCCGGTTCAAACATGTCTCAGGATGATATCGATAAGGCTGTTAGAGAGGCACAGCAGTTTGAGGCTGAGGATAAGAAGAAGAAAGAGGGCGTTGATGCCAGAAACGAAGCAGATTCCATCGTATTCCAGACAGAGAAGGCACTTAAGGAGGTAGGAGATAAGGTTTCCGAGTCTGATAAGAATGCTGTACAAGCTGATGTTGATGCTCTTAAGTCCGCACTGGGAGCACTTCCGGCAGACGGAAGCATGTCCGACGATCAGCTCGCAAACATCAAGTCTCTCAAGGAGAAGCTTATGACTTCCGCACAGGGAGTATTTACAAAGATGTACGAGCAGGCTCAGGCTGCACAGGGTGCAGGTGCATCACAGGCAGGTCCGGGACCTGATATGGGTCAGGGAGCACAGAGCGCTCCTCATGACGACAATGTGGTAGACGGAGACTTCAGAGAGGTTTGATAGTCCTGACAATATCACCGTAAAGAAATACAGTTAACAAGCTGCTGGCGAAGTATTTGCTTCGCCACGCAGTGCGTTTTGAGGGCATATGAGGAATGGCAGAAAAAAGAGACTATTATGAGGTATTGGGCGTTGAAAAGAATGCCGACGATGCCGCGATAAAAAAAGCATACAGACAGCTTGCCAAAAAGTATCACCCGGATTCTAATCCGGGAGATAAGGAAGCGGAAGAGAAGTTCAAGGAAGCGGGAGAGGCCTATGCCGTTCTTTCAGATCCGGAAAAGAGAGCAGCTTATGATCGCTACGGTCATGCTGCATTTGATCCGAACTCGGCTGCAGGAAGAGCAAGCGGTTTCGGAGGCTTCGATTTCAGCGGAATGGACTTTTCGGATATTTTCGGAGATCTGTTCGGAGGCTTCGGCTTTGGAGGAGGATCGGGATACGGCCGCGGAGCTTCTAATGCACCAAGGCGTGGAGCAGATGTCAGGATCCTTCTTAGGATCAGCTTTAACGATGCTGTATTCGGCTGCGAAAAGGAAGTCGAGATCAATTACAAGGATACCTGCTCTTCCTGTCATGGAACGGGAGCCAGGAACGGAACAAGTCCGGAAACCTGCTCTAAGTGCGGAGGCAGGGGCAAGGTGACGATGATCCAGAACAATCCTTTCTTCGGTCAGATGCAGACAGTTACGACGTGTCCTGACTGCGGAGGAACGGGAAAGATCATCAGAGAGAAGTGTCCTGACTGCCGGGGAACCGGATATGTTCAGGGAAAGAAGAGATTAAAGGTCAAGATTCCTGCAGGAATAGATGACGGACAGGCGATCAGGCTTGCTTCTGCCGGAGAGCCGGGAAGCAACGGTGGTCCGAGGGGCGATCTGCTTGTGGAGGTGGCGGTTACCGAGGATCCGAAGTTCAAACGACAAGGCAACACCATTTTCTCAACGATCTCCGTTCCGTATTCCAAGATGGTGCTTGGAGGACCGATACATATCAATACCATTGACGGAAAGGTAGAGTATCAGATAAAGCCCGGCACCCCTACAGATACCAAGGTAAGACTCAGGGGTAAGGGCGTTCCGTTTGTCAACAACAGCAGTGCGAGGGGAGATCATTATGTAACGCTTATGGTCAAGATCCCTACGACACTGAGTGCCCATCAGAAAAAGGCACTCAGAGCCTATGCTGAAAGCTGCGGTGAGGATCCTGATAAGGCCGAATAAAGTATGACGGCGGATATGCCTGAGGGTTCCGGCCGTAATGAAGTAAAAAGTATGATAACAAAGAAAAAATGATAATGCTTAAATAAGCTGATCCCCTGCCGGGGAAGCGGTGTTCCGAAGTATTCAGGAACGGCCGTTTACGGCAGGGGATCTTTATTATTTTCATGATATAGAGATAAGGTCTCAGGAGGCTCTGCCGGCAGATCTGCGGCAGCGCAGGATAAATACTGAAATGCTCACCAGCACTAACAGCAGGGAAAGACATTGGGATACAGGAAGAGAAGTTCCCGGAATGAGCAGCTGATCCGTTCTCAGTCCTTCTATCCAGAAACGTCCGATTCCGTACAGCAGCATGTACATAAGCGTTATAGTGCCTGAGCCGGGCTCCTTTTTTCTTGCCAGAATATACAGAAAAATGAATGCTGCCAGATTCCAGCAGGATTCATACAGGAATGTCGGGTGGACCTGAATATATCTGATACCGTTGTCGGATATCATATGCTCGAGAACATTATCGGAAAGCATGTTGGGATTGACAAGGGACAGCTTTATTCTCATGGCAAACAGGGAGTCGGTATATCTGCCGAAGGCCTCACAGTTGAAAAAATTGCCCCATCTGCCTATGAACTGACCGACGAGTACTCCGAGAAAACAGCTGTCGGAAAGCAAAAAGAAGCTTACCTTCCTGATCCTGCAGAAAACAAGTGCTGTAATACAGCCGGCAATGATACCTCCGTATATGGCGAGACCGCCCTGACGGATATTCAGAATGCTGATAAGATCGTTTTTATACTGATCCCATTCGAAGAATACATAGTACAGTCTGGCGCCTATGACTCCGAATACTACGGCAAAAATAAAAAAATCATAGTACAGATCCGGGTCATTATGATGTCTTCTGGCATCATGCTCTATAACAAAGAGCGCCAGCAGCATGCCGATGCCGATGATTATTCCGTAAAATGCAATTTCAAAATCGCCGAATACGGTAATATGGTTGGTAAGCTGTCTGATGACGATACCAAGATGCGGGAATATAATGTCAGCTCCATCGAAGCTCATAAACACCTCCTGAACTGAGTATAAAATGATCGATACTATTCAGCACGGCAAATACAATTCGCAATCCGCTCACCTGCGGTTCGCTGCTTGCTCATTCGTTTGCCGTCTGCTCCTCAGCACCTAACGGATTAAATCCGGAAAAACATGCTTGCATGTTTTTCCTTCTTTAATCCGTCAGATGCTGAATAGTTTCGTTTATTCTTAATATTATCACTGTATATTGCGGTTGTCAAAATAGGGCGGTGCGGCGCTCAAGTTAATATTTATTTCATAAAAGATGTGTATAATTTCATTTCAGCTATTTTTTGCTTTTTTTTGACATTCAGAGGTGTATAAGTGAATACTGCAGTCATGACAGATACAAACAGTGCA
>JAQXPY010000008.1 GCA_029100885.1 Clostridiales bacterium
GCCGGACGCTTCAGCTTTTCCGCAAGCGCAAGCGCCTGTCCAAGCTCAGGCAGCGGATCGCTCTCAAGCAGCTTACCGCTTACTTCTCCGAGCGGATTGATCTGAAAACCGATAAATCTTGCTCTCAGAAGTATATCGACCGAGTTCCCTTCACTATGCAGATACAGACTGCCGGGAATGAAGGAGCCCAGCTTCTTAACAAGCCGCCGAAGCTCTCCGTCGGAGATCGCCTTGTGATCTCCCGCTTTTACATCAAGCTGCTCAAACTGCGCAGAACCGCTCTCTATATGAATAAGGCATCCGCTGAACATCTTGTTCAGTCCGTCCTCTCTGACAGGAAATGTCACGTCCGCCAGCTGAACATCCATATCTGCCTTTGTTCCCCTGATCAGCTCCCGGCTGAGATAGGAGGAGGCATTGATCACATTGATGAAACCGGCGTCAATCAGATACTGATACGATATACCGCCCCTGCGATCATATGTCGGACTCTCTAAATGAGTCAGCACGGAGCCTCTGAGGATAGCCTCTCTCAGATCATACTCATACTCCTTAAGCATTTTCCTGATAAAAAATATATAAACCAGAACCGCAGCCGCGGCCGGAATATATATCAGGTATCCCGCATTCCTGAAGAACATCACAAGCCCGATGCACAGCAGTGCGATAAAATACATGAGATTGAGCAGAATGATCCTGACTCTGCGCTTTTTAAGCGCCTGTACCTTCAGCTCCTGCCTGTCGCAGACGATTCCGCCTCCTGTTGTGATCTTTGTATTATCTTCTGCCGGTCCCATGTCTTATCCCCTCAGTACAGCTGCCGGTGCATTTTTCTGACCATCAGCTTTCATGCATCCGAATTGTGGTAGTATAGCATCTTTGAGACAATATAATGTATATTTTTTGTTTTTTGTCCACCGCTTCTTTGTCGGGATACTGTCCCGGCAAAGAAGGATCAGACACATAGGCTGCGGTCCGGCGGTATTACATGGATTCTTATTTTTCCGCGGAAATGATCACAGGATCTCCTCATAGAGTCTGCGTGCATCCTCCGGAGTTACCGGACGGAGATTGTTCACAAGAAGTCTCTGCTGCTGCATTCCTGCTTCGACGAGGAAATCGATATCCTCTGCCGGAACTCCGTATGCCTCACTGAGGCTTGTAGGAATGTCAAGATCCTTTACGATCTGTTCGAGCCAGCTGATAATATATGCACTCTTCTCTTCGCTGGTAGTGCAGGTCTTCTCTGTATGAACGCACTGATCATATGCCATTGCAAGTCTCTCCCTGCAGTACGGCTCGTTGAAGCGCATTACAGGAGCAAGGAGGATGGCATTTGAATCACCGTGGGAGATATGATACTTTCCGCCGAGAGGGTAGCTGAGGGCATGAACTGCTGTTGTTCCGCTGGCTGTGATAGCTACTCCTGCAAGGAAGGCTGCGATCATCATCTGGTTCTTAGCCTCCATAGCCTCAGGATCGTTGCATGCATCCATAATATTGTTAAGGATAAGATCCAGAGCCCTGAGAGAAAAGATATCGCTGAACGGATTTGCCTTTGCGCTTGTAAAGCACTCGATCGCATGGGCAAGAGCATCAACACCTGTAGCTGCTGCGATTTTTCTCGGAAGCTTCTTGATCATTACCGAGTCAAGGATTACATAATCCGGGATCGTATCTGTATTAACGATACCGATCTTGACCTGCTTCTCCGGAACTCCCACGATGGAGTTAGGTGTTGCCTCTGCTCCGGTTCCGGCTGTTGTCGGGATCATAAGTGTCTTAACGCACTTCTTTCCTCTTGTAGGTGTATCGAGAAGCTCCTTTACTCCGAACTCGTCTGTGACAAGGATAGAAGCAAGCTTTGCGGTATCCTGAACACTGCCGCCGCCTACAGCAATGATGAAATCGCATCCGGACTTCTTGAACTCATCGATGATAGCCTGTGCCTCGATGTAGCTTGGCTCCCTCGGAACCTCATCAAAGATGACAGCCTCTGCCCCGGCAGCCTTGATCATCTCAAGAGGATAATCCATCAGTCCTACCTTCTCGATATCCTTTGCTGTGAATACGGCAACCTTCTTTGCACCGTTTACTTCAAGGATGGTCCTGATGTTCTCAAGTGCGTTCTCACCGCTGTATACTTCGTGCGGCATCTTCAGATTATACTTTGTAAGCATGTTCTTTCCCTCCGTATTATTATTTCGTATATAATGCAGCTTTAAAAACTGTTTTGCGTCTTCCTGTCGGCTGCACACTGATTATTTGTCAAATGCCTTTTTTTCATCCGGCGTGCACATTATAGATAAAAAGCAGTTTTTTCACAAACTCAGTCACAGGTTTTAGCGTATTATTCCTGAACAATAAAAAACCGGATGTGTTCACATTTTAAACACATCCGGTTTCATCCGTTAAAACCTACAATTATTGAGTTTGGAATTTATACAATATTCATAACTGTTCAGCACCTGAAGGATGATATCAGGCATTCTTTCCGCAGCACTTTTTGTACTTCTTACCGCTTCCGCAAGGACACGGATCGTTCGGATATACCTTTCTGCCTTCTCTCTTGACAGTGCCCGAAGCCTTGTTTTCCTTATAGAGCTCGGCTCTTCTCTCCGCAGTAAGGATGCTGTCCCACTCCTTAAGACCGTAAAGCCAGTCTGCCTTTGCTCCGACCATGTTGTAATACAGTCTCTCCGGATCGATCTCAATCTTAACGACAGTAGTCTCATCCATCGTATCGATAGGATTCTCATATCCCTTGAGTGACTCGTTTATTCCGTCAAGAAAGCCCACCATAGTCTGTCTGTCTGTTCCGAATTCTGCCGCAAGCTCATCTATCGTTCCCTCATAGACCTTTGACGGCTCCTTGAGGATCCTCTCGTAGATTCCCTTCTCCACGGCAAAATAGTCGTTCCACAGCATATCTCTTGATCTCTGGTCGAGTTCATTTCCGTATGCTTTGATTCTCCACTGCTCAAGTAATGTCATGTGTCTGTCTCCTTATCATTTTGTAATACGGCATCATCCGTCTCCGTTCCGTCCTTAAAGACCTGCGGCTCCTCCGATGCCTCATTTCCGTTTTTGTCCGAAACACCCTCCTGCGGTGTCCTGCCTGCATGTATGAGCCTCGCTGCCGCACAGCCGATAAAGAAAAGAAGCGCCAGTCCCGTGACCGCCATCCCTTCCTTAAGTCCGGAAGGCTCATACTGCATTTCTATCCTGTGACTGCCGTCAGGCAGATAGAAACCTAAAAATGTGTCTAATCCTTTATATATCGTAACCGGCTCTCCGTCAACAGTAACTTTCCAGCCTTCATCAAACGGGGTACTGATCATAACAAACGCACTGCCGGAGCCGTATCCCAGCTTTTCGGTATCCACCGTCATCCTGCCTGAGATAAAACCGTCTCTGTATTCATCTATATCTAATGTATACTTTGACATTTTATCACATATATCAGACAGAACGCCATGATCAAATCTGTATACACGGATATCCGCAGGATTATTGTCCTCGGATCTGAATCTGATGAGCTCACCCTTGTCACACTTTCCGAGCTCCATAAGATAATGCCTGTCCAGATGCTCAAAGGTCTTTTTTCTGTCGGCTCTGCTTACAGTGACCTTATCAGCCTTATTACCGGCTGCGTATGCATAGTACTCTCCTTCCTCCGGTATCGTCAGAGTGTATTCTCCGCCTCCGCTGTTTTCTCCCTGCACCGGCTTCAGTATCTGTTCCGCACCCAGACTGTCACACAGTGAGTTCTGTACCAGTACCGGATCCGTAAGCTCCAGCAGCCATCCTGAGTTCATGTCCGCAGGCAGCGCGTATCCGACAGGAAGACAATTCCCGTTTCTGTAGAGATACACATCTCCCTTCTGCGCCTCGAGTGTTTTTCCCTCCGTCATCTGCTCCGGCTCTGTCAGACTCAGACAATACTTCACACCGAGCAGCATATCCACAAGAGGTGTCGAGCCCGTAATGCTGTATGCATTGGTCGATGCTTCACACCCAAGTCTGGTAAAAAGCCGACTGCAGTCCGCATTGGCCACAGAGCTGAATACAGACACGGAAGGAAAGTTCAGCCATGCTCCGTCATCCTTTGTCTTCCTGTTTTCTCTCTCTATTCTGTAAAGATCCGTATCCTTCTCTCTTACATCCGAGACAAGCAGGCGTATCTCATCATTATTCTTAAGATAATCGCTCCGTGAGGTGGTGGTAAAGGAGGTCACGGCAGTATTTGCCGAAAGCTCGGCAACCGCCAGCAGAACAGCAGCCGCAGCCGCAGTCCTGACGGAGGCTCTGCCCTTTCTGTATACATGGAGCACTCCGGCATAGAGACCTGTCAGCAGAAGCGCCAGATAGAACACCCAGAAAGGAAACTGCTCGCTGTCTGTCAGCTTCTGGGACAAAAGTATAAATGCACAGGATGCCGCAAGGGCCGTTCCTATTTCCTTCCTTACTATTCCGTCTCTGTTTTCATAGACACGAAAGCACATGAAGATCAGCAGAAAGCAGTATATAAACGACTGCCTTGCCGGAAGAGAATTCGGAAACCTAAAGCCGTGCCATAGAAAATTCAGGACATTTACCGAAAAGCCCATGAGCAGAAACAAAGCAGCAAAGATATAAACAGCCTTCTCCTTCAGAGGTATCCTTGCCGACATTATATACAGACAGAAAAACAGGTATACTCCGGTCCCGCAGTAAATGTTTGGAAAATGCTTAAGCCACTGCTCCGTTTCAACTCCGGCCATATGCCTTGAAAGCATATCAAAAACCGAAAAATACTCCGTGACCGTCTTCGGAAACTCCGACTCTGCCGACACTGTATACTGAAGCGCCTTTATCTCCGGAAGGAGCAGCACGGCAGCAAAAGCACCAGCCGCCAGACTCCAGACAGCAAAGCGAATTCCCTTGAGAAAAAAGCCCCTTATACCCCCGAAGCCTTCAAGTATGCCGAACATAAAGAAGTAGATGACAAGAAAAATGCATATCATTATCGAAATATAATAATTCGACAGAATACACATCCCGAGGGATATGCCGTACAGCAGTCCGCCGTCTCCCTTGAGAAGCTTCTCCGCGCCCATGATAATGAGAGGAAACAGCACAATGCAGTCCAGCCACATTATATTCCAGTAATATGCGCAGTAATATCCGCTGAGGGCATAAAACAAACTGAAAAGATAGGCTCCCAGATATTCATCCGGGCTTTTGTATCTGAGATACGCAGCCATAGCCGCTGCGCTCAGCCCGGCCTTCAGCACGATCAATACGGTCATAAACTCCAGAATGTAGTTTTCTCCTGCCAATACAGCAGCCCAGTTAAAAGGGGATGCCAGATAGTAGGCCATAATGGCGGTAAAATTGACTCCGAGACCAAGATTCCAGCTGAAGCCGAGAGATCCTCCGTTCTGAAGCTTTTCACGGAATTCGGAAAAGAACGGGGCATACTGATGATACATATCCGTCTTCAGTATGCACATATCTCCAAACGGAAAGACGCCCGAGCACAGCATGATAACAGAAAGAATGATCACCGGAGTGAAAAACGCCGCTATATATACTGTTTTATTTTTTGAAGATGAATAACTTACTTGCAGCATAATTGAAAATCAGATTGAACACCGTTGAGAACAGCTTGGCTATATATTCATTCATCCCGGCTGCTTTGACGGTCACCCACATAAAAACAAGCACAATGATTCCGCTGAGCAATCTTGCTCCCAGAAAGCCTGCCGCCTCCCTTACAAGATGCGGAGGCGTAAAATCATAGTTTTTGAATACCGCGATCTTATTTGCAATATAAGCAAAGGCCACTGCTGCCAGCCAGGACAGCATTGTTGCCGGCAGCACCGCATCTGCCGCGCCGGCGCCCGCCCTTTTCATCAGCTCATTCACAGCCGCAAAAACGATATAATCCACCGCAGTAGTCAGAAAACCGACTATAACATAAGAGATGGTTTCATAATTAAGGATTTTCCCGAAAACAGTCTTCACCCTGTCGTCTCCCGTTTTTCTTCTTTTCAACAAGACGCCTGAATTCCTCTTCGTCCATATTCAGCTCCTTCAGCCTCTGTCTTCGGCGCTCTGTGATTCTGGCACGAAGCTCCTGCTCGCTCCTTCTTCTTCCGTTAATGATCAGGAGTATAACAGCGGCAGCCAATGTAAAGCAGATGATGACTGCGATAACGATCACCGCCCCAGGACTGACCCTCAGCCCCCGGCTATCCGGTGACTCATCCTCCACCTCGATATTTACGGCGGCCTCGTATTCATTCAGCACGTATGCCGACCCGACATTGACATCGGCATATTTGAAGTTCAGCAGAGCAACGGCATTTTCCGGAGCATTTTCCGGCAGATTATAGTTATATGAGACCTCTGCATCCTTTATATCCGCTCCGACCGGCAGCGTGACCACCGTATCCCCGACCGAGAGCAGACTCTTTGATTTATCAACGATCCTGTCTGCAAAAAGTCTTTCAAATACGGAAAACCTTTCTGCGGCATCATCTAACCTGTGGTTTTCGAAGCTGTTAAATCCGAAATCCAGCATCATTGCCGTATCCTTGTAATGATCCGGATTCTTATCCCTCAGCACGACAGCCGTCAGCCTCATGCCCCCGGATTCGGCTATGGTGACAAGGGTATTTCCGCTGGCCTTTATATATCCTGTCTTTCCGCCGATGACCCGGTCATCGGTGTAGGCTGTCCCCTTTACTATCATTTTATGCTCAGCTCTGACAGTAAGACCATCCGGATTTTTCTGTGTCGGTCCTATTCTGAAGCTTTGTTCTCCTTCTATCTTCAGAAACTCCGGCTGCTGTGCGCACTCAGAGCCTATAAGAGCCATATCATATGCGGTGGTCAGGTTTTCGGGTCTCGTAAGTCCGCTCGGATTTCGAAAAACCGTATTCCTGCAGCCTATCGCCTCAGCCATGGAGGTCATCTCCTCCGCAAAGGCCTCGATACTGCCCGAAGCATGTACCGCAAGGGCGTTGGCTGCATCGTTTGCAGACCTCAGCAGCATGGCATACAGAAGCTCTTCGACCGTAAGCATATCACCTGCAGACAGTCCCGCTGTTACGGCGCCTGATTCAAGTCCGTTTACCGCCTCCGGTGCTATAGTCACCACCTCGTCCGGCGAACACTTTTCCAGGATCACCAGTGCCGTCATCAGCTTTGTGATGGATGCGGGGCAGTACTGTGTGTGAATGTTTTTTCCCCACAGGACAGCCTTTGTTTCCGCGTCGATAACTATAGCCGCCTCCGCGGTAGTGTCCCCGGAGGGTGCCGCCCATACCGCGGCACTGGCGCTGATCCCAGTCAGATTCATAATGCATACAAACAGCAGAACCGTCCTCACAACCGCAGTCCTGGCAGCCGCAGCCGCCGCACACCGCCTCTTATCCCGAAGCCTTGTCTGAATAATTCTTATCTTTTCCCCAATTGATATCAAGTCTCAGATTCCCACCTTGTTTATTCTCGCGTAATTGAACATATACTGCTGAAGTACCCCAGCATACGGCTTGTATTCTTCAGGCAGACTGCCGTTGTATACGGTATCGATGACCCTCTTCATCCAGACATCGACAGGAACGGTATCAAGCCTGTGATAGCCGAAAAGCGCTGCACAGGAAGCAACCTTGATCCCCACCCCCTGAAGCTTCATCAAAGCCTCTATCAGCTGCGGAGTATCCAGCTGTTCCAGTCTTTTCAGATCCAGCTCCCCTGACTGCACGAGTCTGGCGGCATTCCTTACATACCCTACTCTGTATCCCAGTCCGCAGGCGGACAGCTCCTCCGTATCTGCACCTGCCAGTGCATCCGCCTCCGGAAAAGCATATGCGGTTCTTCCGTCGCTGTATCTGCCTATAGGCTTTCCGAAACGTTCGGACAGTCTTTCCACCGAGGTCCTGATGGCCGGAACAGACTTTCTCTGTGAAATAATAAAGGATATCAGCATTTCCCATGCATCCTGTCTGAGTATCCTTATGCCGCTTCCGAAGGATATCGCAGTTTTCAGATATTCATCCTCAGGCAGAGTCAGGGCTCTGTAGACCTCATAATCTGTACCAAGATCAAAATAATCCGCCCAGACCAGGTCAAATTCTTCATCAGAGCAGCTGAAGCCGAATACCTCTTCATCCAGCTGCCTTACCGTCAGAAGTCTGTCAAGTGCCGTAATGCAAAAGGCTCCGTTTTCTTCGGGTACTATTCTGAAGCATTGACCCGATTCTGCTATCGCCTCAATGGAAAAATCCTTTATATGCCGTTCAATGCCGTTTATCATTTTATGTTCCTCCGATCGGACGCATCAAGAGAGACTGTATATTCTCAACGGGTAATTGCCGAGCTCGCCTCCGTCGGCATAATATACCACTACGCTGTCTCCGCTGTCGGTACTCATGGCGCCGTCCTCTATCCTGCAGTTGTCCTTAATAAACGTTATGTCTTCGCCCGAGCCCGTGATCAGCGTAAAGGTACTCATAGTGTTGCTGAGGGTGATGCCCTCAGTCCTTTTCAGCGTATAGCTTCCATCCGGGAGAACAGCAATGAACTCAATATTTTCACTGTCCCTGATCACATCTCCGTGAAAAAGCAGCGCCACATCCGCCCCTTCTGATATTTCGGCTTCTATTGCGCCTATCTCAAGCTCTGTTACCGACCAGACATTTTCCGGATCGCTCTTATCCCTGAAGCTGTATACCGTCGAGCTGTCTCCCTGACTTCCGTTTATGTCCATTACGGAAGCATACATGATCCCGTAATAGGGAGAGGCTGCTTCGTTGACATTGCTTACGGCGATGGATTCCTCGTATTGTTCTGAAGATATCTCCGTTTCCGGCATCCCCGCCTCCGGGGATGTCTCCTCTGCATTTGCGCTTCCCGCTCCCCTGCAGCCTGACAGCAATACAGCAAGCAGAAGGCCGCACAGCATTGCCTGCCGGTATGCCCGGACCTTATTCATCAAACGCATCATTCAGCTCCTCTGTTCCCGGCAGAACAAATCTTCCGCTGCGTATAATATCGGTAATGCCGTCCGGTCCAACCGCACGGATATACTCCAGCTCCTCATACGGAATCGTAATGTCAGTGTGCACACTGAAGTATGCCTTTTGCGGATCCGTGTTTCTCAGTGCCGAACACTCGTTTTCTCTTGCCGTGATCTTCTTTCCGTCCGGGTTGTAAGTGACCAGTTCCTCCTCATAGGAATAGCATGTATCTCCCACAGCAAAATGCGGACCGGTTTTTTCGGCAATAAGAACAGGCAGTCTGTCGGCGATATCGTACCTTTTCGCCGCCGCAAAGGCAGCTGTATTGGTACCGATCGCAAACTCGCCCATCGGAAGCCCGCTCCGATTTCTGAATATCACATTCTCTATCAGCTTTTTTCCGTCCTCCGGATCCTCATAGCCTCCGCAGGAATAGCCGCTCACTCTGCCGTCCGAAAAGCTTATCCTGAGATCCCTGAACAGAATGCCGCCGATATATACATACCCCGCATGAAGCATACCGTCGGTTCCCGAAAGCCTTGGTGAGGTAAATACCTCACCCGCCGGGATATTCACATCCGCCAGACAGTTTTCAAAATTCGTCTCCTGCTTCGGATCCTGAAGCCTGTGAAGCATGATTCGAAGCTTAGTCTCATTGCTTCCGGAGCCCTTTACCTCGACATACTCAGCCCTGTCCAGAGCATCTATAAGCTGCTGCTGAATGATCTGCCATTTGTCCGCAGGCACCGTATTGATCTCGATAAACCTTTCAAACAGTTCTCTGTACCTTTCCCTGAGCTCCTCCGCACTCCTGGTAATACCCGGTGTTTTTGCTATCGAAGGAGAAGGCCATGCTATGATCGTAAAGCTTGTTTCGTCATCAGGCATATAGCTCTGGGCTAACTCATGTGCCCTGAAGGTATACTCTTTGATCACGCTCTTCTGGTACTCGGAAAAAACAGGACGGGCGGAACCTGCAGACGGCTCACTGCCTTTCTTTCCGAATACCTCTACACATGCTCTTCCGGACATCCTTTTAAGAGCAGCTGCATTCTTTTCGTACGCATTTTTCAGAGCCTGCAGCTTTCTTGACTTAAGCTTGTCTCCCCAGAATAACGCCATATCCTCCTTATGGTCATGCTCATATTCCGCATTGATGCTTCCGAAAAAGCCAGGTCTTATGTTCCCGGCAAATCTCCTGTTGATAAGATGGACCGGTCCTCTGTTTATGATCACCTCAAGTCCTGCGGCGTTAAATCTTCTGACTGCCGCCCTCATAAATCTCTCAAAGCCCAATGGCAGAAAACAGCTTACCGTTGATTTGATGCCGATATCCTTCCCGGTGAGCTCAAAGCCCTTAATATAGCCGTCGGTATACACCGCAGCCATTCTGTCTACCGTTTCCTCTGAAAGTGAAGCCATGAGCCTTGCAGTCTCCAGCTCCTCTTCCGTAATAAACTCTCCGAAGGAATACAGATACGAATCCTCTCCCGTATCCGACAGCTCGGCATTCATCACGATATCGAGGGCAAAGCTTTCCCCGGGCTCCGACTCGCATCTGATATAATTCCCGACATATTCCTCCGCATAATCATATACATAAGAATAGACAGTCTCCGTTATCTCCTCCTTAAGCTCTGCATCGCTCAGCTCTCCTGCGGCTCTGCTTTCGAACAGATTGAACAGCTGAACCGTCGTCTCAAGCAGTACCGTGACCTCCGGCAGACGTTTTTCAAAGCTCCCCGGAATGATGCCTCTGAATTCCGAATACCAGGCACAAAGGTATTTTCCCGTCTCTCCGAAGGCTTCGAGGCAGACATTCGGATCAAGAAAGGAGCTGCGGTAGCCATCTTCCGTCAGATCATAAAACAGAAGATCATTGAGCTCTCTGCTCCCCCTGCGTCCCTTCATGACCTCGCAGCACAGCGATGCCAGATCTCTGAGGACAGCGAAATAATCCGCTTCACTGCCAGAAAGGCAGCCCGGCATATCGGATATCCTGTCTGTTATCAATTCATATCTTTCTTTCCAGGCTTCATTGCTGAAGTCTATAAGTATTGTATTCTCTTCCATATTATCCACACCAGAAAACCATAGCCCATGCAGCAATTACACATATCAGCATTACACCGCCGATGATCGCAGCTGTCTGACTCCTGTCCCTTTCTCTCAGGCTGTTGATAAAAAAAACCGTTCCGGTAAATGCCAGGAGTATGGCACATATCCCTGCGGCAGCCGTAAGCATGCTCACGGCTCCGTTAGTTCTTACCGAATCAAATATGATATATGCCGTTGCCAGCAGTACTGCTGTTCCTATCCCAAGACAGTACCATCCGTTTCGGCTGGGCGGCTTCTTTATATATGAATATCTCTTTTTCTTTCCCATACCGTTCATTCAAACTCGATCCTTCTGATCATGATGCATCTTTCCTCTGTTCTCTTTTTTTCTGCCGCATCCAGACTCAGACATATGATGCAGCCGATGGCAGCACCGAGGGTATTGAGCAGCATATCGTCGACATCAAAGCTTCCGACATTCATCATATACTGGGTGCATTCGATCAGAAGGCTGATGATGAGTCCAAAGAAAACAGTGCTTCCCGCATTTGTGCATCTTTTAAAAATATGCGGAAGCAGCAATCCGCAGGGGATAAAGGCAGCAACGTTTCCGAAGAGGTTCAGTATGACTGCTCCCATTCCCAGCCTGTCCCTGTATACCCAGAATCTTCTGATCTCGGTAAAGGGTATCAGATTGCAGCCCGGTCCCCCTGATGAACGGACTGAAGGAGATCTGCCCAGTGATTCGCAGAAAACAGTAAAGTAGACCAGCCCTATAAGGTATATTACAAATACGATACAGAGCATAAGCCTCTTTTTTCTGTTGTCATGCCTTATCATTACCATACTTTACTGTAATAGCTCAATCTGTCCTTTTCCTTCATGCCGAGCTTCTCATAGAGCTTCATCGCCGGAACATTTTCGGACGATACCTGAAGATAGACCTGCTCTGTTCCTTCCTCCCTGAGAATGGCAAACAGCTGCCTGAGCATCTTGCGTGCATAGCCCTTCCCGCGATGATTCGCATAGGTCATCACCCCGAAAACATATGTCTGTCCCGCTGAACTCCTGTAATAGCACTCTCCGAAGGGTGTTGAGACCTTCCCCTCCTCCGGATCGATAACAACGGACATTTTCTCCTCCTGTCCGGTACCTTGAAACAGGTCTGTATCTGCATACAGCAGCAGCTCATCATGATCATGCTCTGCTCCTATGCTATCCAATACCGCTCTTACATCCGGACCGTCATACACAGCAAACCTGACTACACTGTTCCTTAAATACTCCCCGAATTCATCCAGCATAAGTCTGAAGATACCGTGTCCTCTCGCATCAGCCCTTACAAAAGCTGCTATCTCAAAGACCTCCAGTCCTCCGAGCTTCTCACCCATTTTATACAGAGCCGCGGCTCCCGCCTGTCTGCATAGATCGTCGTAATAAAAGCAGTACAGATCTGCATCCGACGGCACGCCGTAATGAGTTCTGTCGGTCTCGTTTACACCTTTCACAAGCCTCACAAGATCCTTTTTCTGTTTTTTATCCGGATATCCGGTCAGCTTTATTCTCAATTTTCCCGGCCTTTCAGTATCAGAGCCACAGCCTCTTCGAGATCCGCACATATATGATCCGGCTGCAGCTCAAATCTTCCGTCGCTTCCGGCGGCTCCCGTTCTGAGCAGAATCGTGTGCGTTCCCGCATTGAAGCCGCAGCCCACATCCGAGGTCTTGTCTCCTATCATCCAGGAATTCTCCAGATCAATGTTGAAGCGCTCGGCAGCATCCAATATCATTCCCGGACGCCCCTTTCTGCACCTGCATCTGAACTTGAGCTGCCTGACCTCGTTTTTAAAGCCGCTGTCCGGATGATGCGGGCAGTAAAAGACCCCGTCCACATATGCTCCCTCCCTGCCGAGGAGGGTATCGAATTTCTTCATGATCTCATCCAGCCCCTCAAAGCTGCACTCTCCTCTGGCAATGACAGGCTGATTGGTGATAATGACAGTCAGGTACTCGGAGGAATTGACGCGCCTGAGCGCCTCAGCCGCCCCCGGAAGCAGCTCCATACCCTCCGCATTGTTCAGAAATCCCTTTTCGACATTTACTGTTCCGTCCCTGTCAAGAAAAATACACTTTTGTCTGTGGGCAAGGTTTCTGTGCTCCGCCAGACCGGTTTCAACCGCCTCTGTCACCTCGGCGTATCTTTCCGGCGTTCCCATATCCTTAACATATTCGCTGGAGCTGTAGGCATAGACCCTGCCCTTTCCGATCAGCGGTCTTATTACATCCCTGTCGAGATCTATCTTCTCCAGCGGCTCAGGCACCAGTTCCGGTATCTCTCCCGAAAATGCATATATCCCTGAATTGACCTGATTATGATAATAAAACCCTTCTCCCCTTGGTTCCTTTTTTCCGATCACACCGGTGACAGGTCTTGCCTGCGGCCTTCCTTTGACGGAGCTTATTTTTTCGCTGCATTTATCCTCCGTAAAGTCCTCCAGCCTTCCAACCTCATCTGTAACGATGATATCCGAATCGAATGGGTGTGAATTAGGATGCACAAAAAGCGTAACGGCAGCCTTTGATTCTCTGTGTGCTTTCATGAATCTCTCAAAATCCACGGAAAGCATCAGATCCCCCATCAGAAGGAGGAAATCCTCCTTGAGGCTGTCTCTGAGATAATGCAGTGCTCCTGCGGTTCCCATAGGTCTTTCTTCGTTGAAATAGCTGATATTGACTCCGAAGCCGCTGCCGTCTCCGAAATACCCGGTTATAGGATCGGAAAGATACCCGGTAACGAGAATTATATCTTCAAAGCCGCATCTTCTGAGATTTTCTATCTGATACTGAAGCACAGGCTTGCCCAGCACAGGGATCATCGGCTTCGGTATATCTGATGCAATGCTCTGTATCCTTGTTCCCCTGCCTCCGGCCATAATGACTGCCTTCATTTTTTTCTCCTTTCGATCATCCGCGACATGGTGTTTTTGTTCATGGCAAAGCTCATTACCAGCCGGTCTGGCAGCCTGTCAAAGCACTTTCCCAGCCTGAAGCCCGCATATCTGAAGGCGGTCCTGAAAGCAAAGACCGCTATCTGTACTAAATGTCCCTCCGCCGCCAATCCGCCGATCACGGTCCGTACCAGCTTCATTCCTTCTCCCTCAGAGCTGAGTCCTGCAAACACCTCAGGATGAAGCCTCTGACTTACTCCGAGATCAAAATTTCTATGAAACTGCTGCAGCGCTGTATAGTTATGTGAATGCAGCACACAGGCCGCCGCACAGTATACGGTGCTCCGCCCTGCCTTTAAGGCTCTGCAGGCATATACCATGTCCTCATTGAATACAGCAGGCGCCTCAAAGCCTCCTAAGCTGTCATAAATATCTCTTCTGTAGGCACAGCAGACATTGGAGGCAAAAAATGTCTTGATCCCCAGTCTTTCTGTATCTTCTATCCGCTTTACCTCATCCCTGTCCGGATAATTAAAGCTTCTGACTATTCTCTCGGCAGGCTCCGCATCCTCTGCAGGCAGCTGCCTCGCATATGCGGCGGCACGGTTGTCATCCTGTTCAAGTGCTTCTATGAGTCTGCGGGTAAGCATACAGTCCGCCGGTACGGCATCATCGGTCATACATATAAAGGCATCTGCTTTGGAAAGTCTGACACCCATATCTCTGGTCGCCGCATGATCGAAGTCCGAAGCCCCGATATCCCTGAGGATCACCCTGCCGTCCTTCTCCAGCTCTTTTCTTATCTCCGGGGACATCAGTGATGCCTCCGTATTGATTATGATAAGCTTTCCGAATGGAAGGCTCTGTTCCTTAAGTGCGGCAAAAAGCCGGAGAAATCTTTCCCCCGGTCTGTAAACAGGAATTATCACATCATAACTGTTAATGCTTGGTGTATCTGCCATCTCTGTAGTTCATTCTCCAAATGTCCGCTTTTGCCGTTCCTTCCTGAGGCATATCCTGCTGCCGGCGGCAAACAGGACACTGATAATGCACATATATACAGGATAGGCGGCCGCCGCCCCCATAAGTCCGTAATTAACAACAAAAATATCTGTCATTCCGAAGGCTGCTGCCGCAGCGATCAGATATATGACAAATAAAAGCTTCTGCCTCCGCATGATCACCAGTACGTAATAAAACAGACAGGCTGCGGCATAAAAGCCCCCGCCTAATATGATCAGGAAAAAGGCATTGCTGTTTTCGGTCAGCAGTCCTTCATAGCCCGCCCCGAGGATAAGCTCTAAAATGCCGAGGCAAAAGCGTCCCAGCAGAGCTGCACCTATGGCTGCCGCCGCTCCCATGGCGCCTACCGCAAGAGTCAGGCTGCGCACCGTCTTTTCAAAGGAATCCAGATCGCCGCTCTCATAAACAGACGAGAGCCTGGTCATAAACGGTCTTATAATGAAATTGGCTGCAAGATAAATAACAGATGTCGGCATAAACAGAATATTGAATATCCCGCTGTCAGCATCCGTCATATGCAAATCTATGGCATACTTTGAGGCTGAAAAAATATAAAAATCCAGAAATACCGATAAAAACAGAAGCACCGTGCTTCCGGCCAGCCTGAACGCTCCCATGCCCTTGCCCTGTTCCGATATCAGTCCCGCGATACGGCTTCTGAAAAAAACGATCCACCCGGTCTGAACCAGCACTGCGGCTGCCGAGGCTGTAAGCACGTCCTTTGTCAGCAGCAATACCAGGATCAGGGAACCTCCTGCCGAGAGAGTTCTGAATGTCAGCTCTTTTCCTCCGAGCCAGAGGGCTCCTGCTCTCTGACATTCCGACTCATACAGATCCGCAGCTCCGTCGGCGATCTTATAGAGAGACAGAAGGAAAATTACCGCAGCCTTTCTCCACGTATACCTCCCGGCAGCAAACATTGCACACAAAAAGACCGCGGCCGCCGCAGCCGCCGCAAGGCAGGTAAACCTTCTCAGCCTTCTGTATTCACTGTAGCTGTACTCGTATTCCGAATCTGTTATGTGAAAGGGTCTTATCCCGAAATAAGCAATAATGAATATCTGCTGACCGAAGGCCGAAAAGCCGAAGCTGAACACTCCTCCGTCATCGGGTCCCGCAATATTCATAGCCGCAAAGGCCAACACCATAGACATCAGAGCATAGATGCCGCTGCCTATGGTATTCCATAGATAATCCCTCTTGATATCCGTTTTATTATCCATTTAGAAAAGAATGTTTTTCAGCATTCTGTACATATATTTTATCGCCCTGTCCGGCTTCAGGTACGACTCTCCGCTTTCTCTGTCCGCAACCGAAACCGGAACCTCTGCCACCTTTGCTCCGCCTCTTATCAGTCTCGCTATGGTATCCGGCTCCGGCGAAAGATCCGTCCTGCCGGCGAACAGTTTTATCATCCTTTTGTTATAGAGACGCATTCCGCAGGTCGGGTCCGTTATCTCTGCTCCCGTTCTCAAGCGTATGGCTGTTTTTATCAGCCTTGAGCCGAGGCTTCTCATCAGACTCATTTTATTTCTTCTCCCGAGAAACCTGGAGCCCATCACGATATCATAGCCCTCGTCCGCCTTTTTTTTCATAGCTCCTATATATTCGGGTCTGTGCTGTCCGTCTCCGTCGAACTGGACCGCATATTTGTAATGCATCCTTTCGGCATACTTCATTCCGTTATGAAAACAAAGCTTGAGACCCATGTTTTCCGGAAGAAACACCGTATTGTAGTTTCTGTAGGCGCAGATCTTGTCGGTGCCGTCCGTAGGTCCGTCGGTGACCACAACATAATCGAACTGCGGATAGCCGCTGATGATCTCATCGACAACTCTCTCAATATTTCCTGCCTCATTGTATGCGGGAATGATAAGCAGTACATCACTCTTTTCGGTTTTCACTGCCTCTCCGGAGGCTGCCTTAATCTCTGTAATATTCATTATTTCCCTGCGAACGCATTCTCAGCATATATTATCAAAAGGTAACTGTTCAGCACCTTCAGGATTATATCAGGAAAAACATGCTTGTATGTTTTTCCTGATGAAATCCTGAAGGGTCTGAGGAGCAGACGGTAAGAATATGAGCAAGAAGCAAGCCGAAGGCGAGCGGATTGCGAATAATCTTACCGGGTGCTGAACAGT
>JAQXPY010000009.1 GCA_029100885.1 Clostridiales bacterium
ATGTTCTTGTATCGACCGGAAGAAAAGCCAACAGCTCGGGACTGGGGCTGGAGAAGCTGGGAGTAAATACAGACAGAGGCTTTATTATCGTTGACAGCCATATGCGGACAAATATACCGGGAATCTATGCCTGCGGAGATATAACCGGCCGGGGAATGCTGGCTCATACGGCCTCCGAGGGCGGAACCGTGGCAGTAGAGAATATGGCAGGAATTAACAGGGAGCTGGATCTGACAGCTGTGCCGAAGGTGGTATTCATCGACAGAGAGGTTGCCTCCGTAGGAATGACAGAGGAAGAGGCAAAAAACAACGGTCACAAGGTCATAACCGGAAAATTCAATCTGGCAGGAAACGGAAAAAGCCTTGCGATGGGAAAGAACACGGGCTTTGTCAGAATAGTGGCGGATGAAGAAACACATGCTGTTCTCGGAATGCATATGGAGGGACCTTCCGCTTCGGAGCTTGTTACGGTGGGAACACAGATAATAGCTTCTGAGCTGCTGCTGGAGGATGTCGAATGGACGATTTATCCTCATCCGGCTGTGGCCGAAGCAATCAGAGAGGCATGTCTGGACGCATTGGGACACTGCATCCATGCATGACCGGAAGACAGGAAAGGCAGATCAGGTATGAAATACGCAAAGGGAAGCTTTAAGGCGATCTGGGCAGTCAGAATGGAGCCGGGAGAGGATGTGCAGGAAACTCTTTTAGAGTTCTGCAGGAAGAACAACATAGGACATGCAGTTGTTCTTTCATGTATAGGAAGCCTGAAGGGCTGCAGCTTCTTTGATCCGGGTCCTATACCGGGCAAGCCGGGGCTATATGCATACGGTGCACCTATCGAGTATCCGGAGCCTATAGAATTCATCTCCATGACAGGACATATCGGAACCGAAGATGACGGTTCAATATCCGGACACCTGCATGCGGCATTTGCCGATGAGAAGGGCAATTGCTTTGCAGGGCATTTTAAGGAAGGAAACAGGGTTCTGACAACGGTTGAGCTGATTCTCGGAGAAATTGATGGCATCAATATGCACAGACATAGCGACGGACTGAGAGGTGTAAAGCTCTGGGAGCCGGAACAGCTCTGATGTGCGGCATGAGGATAGAATGTATTGTTAACAGTGCCGTGCTCATTCATTGCGGAGAAGAAAAAATACTGGTAGACGGGATATTCGGAAAAACAGCTTATTTTTCTTCTCTTCCTGCAGATATAAAAAAAGCCTGCTTCGGCATGGGAGAAAAGTACAGAGATATTGATTATCTGCTGTTTACCCACAGGCATGAGGACCATTTTTATTCCGGAATGGTAAATGCATATGTCAGAAACAACAGAGTGAGAATAGTGGCAGTACCTGAAAAAAGCTCTGATCCCGGATCAATGATGGAGGACAGAGAAGGCATAGCCTGTGCACAGGCAGGAGGGATTCTCTGCGAGATAGGAGATAGGCAGGAAACAATCGTTCCGGGCGCCTCCGGAAATGTAAGTCTGAGGGCTGTCAGATGCAGACATCTGGACCCTGCATCCTTTGGGAATATCAGACACTGTGCTTTTCTGATAGAGGGGTACGGAAAAAAGCTTCTGATTGCGGCAGATGCAGATGCGTCGGAACAGAATGCGGAGGCTTTTTCATCCATAAAGGAACCTGATGCGGTGCTGGTAACTCCGCTGTTCTTCCTGAATCCCGCAGGAAGAGCCATTCTGCGAAAGATGCAGCCGAAGCAGACTCTGATCTATCATTTGCCTTATCAGGAGGATGATATAACAGGAGTGAGGGAGCTGGCAGAAAATCTGGCAGCCGGGCATGCAGAGGATAATACGCTGAAGCTGTTTGATGCTGGAAGCAGCGAAATAATTTGAGATTCAGATACGGATGAGGATTAAAATGAAAAAAATAGGATTTCTGGGCCTTGGAGTCATGGGACTGCCAATGGCAATAAATGTTGTTAAAAAGTCCGGCATTCCTGTAATGGGAAATGATGTCAATAAGGACAGACTGAAGGAATTTGAGGAAGCGGGAGGGATCATTGCCGATTCAAACGAACAGATCTACAGAGAATGTGACCTTATCCTTCAGATTCTTCCTACTCACGAGATCATAAAAAAATCGGTACACGATGCAATAGAATACGGAAAACCGGGCAATATTATAGTTGACCTGAGCTCTACAGCGCCGGATATCATCCTGGAGCTTTACAAGGAGGTCAGAGAAGCCGGTATGTTTCTTCTTGACAGTCCGGTCAGCGGAGGAAATCCTCTCGCATGGGCCGGAACGCTTGCCATCATGACAGGCGGAGATAGGGAGGCCTTCGATATTGCAGAGCCTGTACTCAGATGTATGGGCAATCCTGTTTACACGGGAAGCGCCGGAAGCGGAGATATTACCAAGCTTGTAAATAATATCATCGGCGGAGCCGGACTTGTGGCATATTGCGAGGCATATGCTCTTGCAGCCAAGGCGGGAATCGATCTCCAGACTACCTTCGAGGCCACAAGATGCGGCTTTGCGGGAGGTCCGCAGTACGATAACAAGATACCTAAGCTGATCAAAAGAGATTATGAGCCGGGAGCAAGAGTGGCAGTTCACAGAAAGGACATACTGAATGCCAAGCATTTTGCTCATAAGCTGGATGTGGATCTTCCTCTGACTGATACTATTCTTATGGTCATGGACTGGATGAACGATAACGGTCATATAGATGAAGACCAGATAGCCATGGTCAAGTACTACGAAGACAAGATGAATGTGACCGTAGGAAGCGCGGAATAAAGCAGTCTATCTTTTCGGAGGAGGCTATATAGCAGCATTGCTATTATATGCTGCAGCAAATACTGCACCGCGCCTGTGCGGATGTGATCAGGGCGGGAAGTCACCCGCCCTTTTTTAATGCGAACAACGGAGGAGCTAAAGATGTTTTATCTGGAAACCGGTTCAACTGATCCGTCATACAATCTCGCCTTCGAGCAGGTAATACTGGAAAACAGAATGGCAGATTCGTATGTGATTCTATGGCAGAATGATAATACTGTTGTTGTCGGACAGAATCAGAATGCTGCTGAGGAAATAAACAGAGAGTTTGTAATTCAGCATGGTATCAGGGTCGTAAGGAGAATGACAGGCGGAGGAGCCGTATATCATGATCTGGGAAATATCAATTACTCTTTTATCACCGACTGCAAAAATGCCGGTTATCTGGAAAAAGAGAGATTTACGGATCCCGTCGTGAATGCTCTGAAGGAGCTTGGTCTCAACGCAGAAGCATCAGGAAGAAATGATATTCTGGTCAACGGAAGAAAAGTATCGGGAACAGCAGAAAGAATATACAAAAACAGGGTGCTTCACCACGGAACACTGCTGTTTGATACAGACCCTCTTATGCTGTCAGGAGCCCTGAATCCCGAGCCGGAAAAATTTAAATCCAAAGGCGTTAAATCTGTAAAGAGCCGGGTTGGAAATATAAGAGCAGAGCTAAAGAAAACAGGTAAAGATATCGGGCTGGAGGAGTTTTTCTCCCATATAAGAAGCTGCCTGACAACAGGCAGCGGTGCTGTTTCGGAGGAGGCAATGCCGGATATCGCAGAAATGAAGGAGATAGAGAGACTGAAAAAAGAAAAATACGACAGCTTTGAATGGACCTACGGCCGATCTCCGAAATATGATTACAGGAATAAAATGAGGTTTCAGGGAGGAAGCGTAGAGATAAGAGCGAGAGTTGAAGAAGGAATGATAAAGGAAGCGGTATTTTTAGGAGATTTTCTTGGAAAAAAGCCGTTGACGGAGTTGGAAAAGGAACTAGAAAACATTGAATTTTCAAAAAGCAGCATAGATTCTGTTTTAAAACGATATGACCTGACGGAATTGTTCGGAGACATTACCCGCGAAGAACTGCTTTCGCTGATGTGATCGAATCACCGGACAGTATCACCGATCGCCGAAAAACCAATGGGGAGGTTCTCAAAACTCGCAATAATGCTCAATAATATGGTATTATTAGCTGTAAGCAGCCGGTTGGAAATAACGCTGCGCAAGGACAGGACAAGCCTGGCGGAAAGGGATGATCAGAAAATGATGGATATGCAGGAAAAATGGTACAAAGGCTTTGAAGAGTATGCAAACTTCAGAGCCTTTGATGATATTCTGAAGATTC
>JAQXPY010000010.1 GCA_029100885.1 Clostridiales bacterium
ACAGGCCACCGCGGCATAGTTCTCGCCGGCAGACCTTACCATATAGACCCTGAGATAAACCACGGAATAGCCGATATGATAACAGGGTACGGCTTTGCAGTCCTTACAGAGGACTCTGTAAGCCATCTGGCAAAGGTCGACCGTCCTACGATAGTCACCGACCAGTGGATGTATCATACCAGACTGTACCGCGCCGCCTCCTATGTAAAGACCCGGGATGACCTCGATTTGGTGCAGCTCAACTCCTTCGGCTGCGGCCTCGATGCTGTTACAACCGATCAGGTCAACGACATACTGACAGGCTCAGGCAAGATATATACCGTACTCAAGATCGATGAGGTCAACAACCTCGGCGCTGCCCGAATACGCATCAGATCTCTGATCGCGGCAATACGCGTCCGTAAAATGAAGAACATCCGCAGAGTACAGCATTCTTCGGCCTATAAACGAACGCTCTTCACAAAGTCCATGAAGGATTACACTATACTCTGCCCTCAGATGTCACCTATACATTTTGAGCTGCTGGAGCCTGTTTTCAGACGAAACGGCTATAATCTGGTGGTGCTGAAAAACGACAACCGGAATGCGGTCGATATGGGGCTTAAGTATGTCAATAATGACGCCTGCTATCCGTCCCTTATAGTTATCGGTCAGATCATGGATGCCCTGCTGTCGGGAAAATACGACCTTAAGAAAACTGCCGTTGTAATGTCCCAGACAGGAGGAGGCTGCCGTGCCTCCAACTATATCGGCTTCATCCGCCGCGCACTCAACAAGGCCGGAATACCGGATATTCCGGTCATATCCATCAACGCCAACGGTATGGAGACCAATCCTGGCTTCAGACTCACTCCTATGCTTGCCTTCAAGGCCATGCAGGCATTAGTCTACGGCGACGTATTCATGCGTGTGCTCTATGCCACCCGTCCGTATGAAAAGGTGCCGGGCAGTGCGAATGCTCTCCATAAGAAGTGGAAAAAGATCATTATACGCAACCTGCTTAAGAAGACGCCTGCCAGCGATGAGTTCAACAGGAACATACGCGGTATCATACATGACTTTGACAACCTGCCGAGAACCGGCGAGAAGAAGCCGAGAGTAGGTGTTGTGGGAGAGATCCTGGTGAAGTTCTCTCCTCTTGCAAACAACAATATCGTCGAGCTGCTGGAGACTGAGGGCGCCGAAGCTGTGATGCCGGATCTCATGGATTTCCTGCTCTACTGCTTCTACAACAACACTTTCAAGTGGAAGTATCTGGGTGGAAAGCATTCCACTGTAAACATCTCCAATGCGGTCATCGCTGTCATGGAGTCCTTCAGAGCCGTAGCTGTAAAGGAGCTTAAGAGATCCAGACACTTTACACCGCCTTCCGGAATACGTGAAACGGCAAGGCTTGCCAAGCCTTATCTGTCCCTCGGCAATCAGACCGGAGAGGGCTGGTTCCTTACCGGGGAGATGATGGAGCTGATACATTCTGGCGTTCCTAACATCGTATGTGTCCAGCCGTTCGGATGTCTCCCGAACCATATCGTAGGAAAGGGAGTTATCAAGGAGCTGCGTGCTGCTCATCCTGAGTCCAACATCATTGCCGTGGACTATGACCCGGGCGCTTCCGAGGTCAATCAGCTGAACCGCATCAAGCTGATGCTGGCGACCGCGCAGAAAAACCTGAACAGTAAGACAGAGCAGCAGGGCTGACTGCAGTGACAAAACAGGAGCAAAGGTTTCGTACGCCTCTGCTCCTGTTTTTCTTATAAGCTGTTCTCTCCTGTCAGAAATACCATTTCGGCAATAGCTTCAGTATTCCGTTAATATACCATGAGCTGAACAGTACTCCTGAGATGACCGGCAGATATGCCGCAAACAACGCAGCGGAAATTCCAGCCGAGACCTTCAGCACCCTGTTCTCATCAACAAATCCCAGACATCTGATGCTGTTGCAGATCATAAGTATGAGGAGCTTTGTGCAGACAAAATACTGATAAATAAAAACTGTTCTGGTAATAAACATCCACGGAACGAGCATGCTCAAATACATCAGAAGCAGTACGGCTGATGTCTTATCCTTGTGCTTCGTCAGGTATATATGATGAAATACCGATGCCAGTCCGGCAAAACAGATAAAAGGATTGACGAAGGTCGAGATCGTGCTCTTGACTGTGTCAGCTTCCATCCTGTAATCACAAAGCGGCACCAGATCCAGCAGCCAGGTATACCAGTTCGATTCGTACGGATGGGGCTCCGTGACATTTTGATGGTATGAAAGCATGCTGATGCTGTTTGATACCGCATGCTGCAGAATATTCTTATCCGTATATACCCTTGCAAACGGTATATATGACAGAATATATACGCAGGCAGGAACCAGAATGAAGCATACCACGCACAAGCCGATAAGCTTCAGCAGCTTCATTCCCGGCTTCTCTGCTGATGGGACAATCCGGAAATGGTCTTCCTTCTCTGAGGTATGATATGCCCGCAGTTCCTTAAATATCACTGAAAGCAGAAGTATTCCGACTGCAGGCGCAGCATAAAGCGCCGTCCATTTTGTGGCGCAGCCAAAAGCAAAGGCAGTGCCGGAGATGACCAGATATCTGTATCTTTTCTCCTGTAAAAAAGCAAAAGCCCCATAAAACATCCCAATGATAAAAAATGCCACAATGACATCTATCGTTGCTATCCTGGACAAGGTATAGTGCATAAATTCAGTTGCCTGGAACACACCGGCGGCGGCAGCAAAGACCGTCCTGCCTGTTATTCTCAGAGCAAAAAGATACATCAGAGGGATCAGCAGCGTTCCGAACAGCAGACTGACTATCCGATAGCCGAACGGGTTCATTCCAAACAGCCTGATGCCTGCTGAAATAAGGATCTTTCCGAGAGGCGGATGAGTATTTTCGTAAATAGCTGAACCGTTAAGAAACTCATAAGCGGTCCTTCCGTGATACACCTCATCAAAGATCATTCCGTCAAATCCCGTCGGATATCCGGAAAGACAGTCCTGTTCATCTATCAGACGCTCAGGTGTCTTGTCATTTATGAGTCTGATGAGATCTCCGTTCTTATTGACACATGCTATTTCTGTTACTTCCGCTTCCTCTTCATCCGTGATCAGACACAGCTGACTTGTGGCAGTATCCATTCTGAGCTTTGCCCACGAATG
>JAQXPY010000011.1 GCA_029100885.1 Clostridiales bacterium
GATTTGCCTTCTTCTATGCTTCCGGTATATTCATCCGCCAGCATCTGGATTGCTCCATTTATGCTTAATGCCTGAACAGCCTCGTACAATTCAGCCGGCCTTTCATCTCCCAGCACCTTGCCTTTGAAGGCTTCATAATCCGGTGCATCAGGGAATACGCTTCTGGTCATGGCACACTGAATCTCATGCATTGTATCCGGCGGCGGCGTTACAGGAAAATCTGTACCGAAGGCAACCGTTATCCCTGAATCAAGAAGTCTTCTGAGAGGATATGCGCTTTCAGCCCTCTGCCTGCCTACCATCGGCAGCATCCCTGCAATGTCCGAGTCATATACCATCCACCTAGGCTGACAGTTTGCAATAATATCAGCTTCTGCCATTGCTGCGACATCTTCATCCTTTACAAGCATGAGATGGGCTATGGTATTTCCAGGAGTAAGTCCGGTAATCTGCTGAGCCTTCGAGATGCACCGTACGCTTTGCTTAACAGCATTATCTCCCATAGCGTGTACATGCACATTGAAGCCTGCTTTCATTGCTGATGCAGCAGTTTCAATAAACTCCCCGTCATTCCAGTACAACGGCTCATTGTAGCCCTCCGGCAGTCCGTTTTCTTCAGTGAAAGCCTTTTCATAAGGTTCCACCAGCGAAAACATTCCTTCTGCAAACATCTTCACCGTATCTATTCTGAAATCATTGCCCGAGTCATCCTGCCCCTTGCGGGCAATATATTCAGGAAGCTGCTCCGGTGCCTTTCCCGGTTCTGCCAGATAAACGCCTCTTGCTCTGATGGTCAGTCTACCTTCCTCAGCCAGCTGCCTGTACGCCTCTCTGGCATTATCGCTGTGCATACAGTCCATCACCATAGTAACGCCATATTTATTAGCGTGGTTTTTCTGGTAATACAGAAGTGATTCTTTGTATTTTTCCACCGAAAAATCATATCCCGGCACATTATCCTTTATCAAGGCCATGGCTTCGGGGTCGTTGAACAGCCCCTGAGGGTATCCGTCCTTTTCTCTGAATATACGGCCTGTATATACGTCAGGTGTGTTTTCATCCACTCCCGCAAGCTCGATAGCTTTGGTATTGACCCACAGGTTATGCTGACAAAAGGATTCCAGAATTACCGGTCTGTCACTGCAGATTCTGTCGATATCATGTCTGGTTGGAACCCGGTCTCCCGTAAAGTTCCCTTTTACCCAGCCTGTACCTCTTATAAGCTCATCATCCGGGTGTTCTTCAACGAATTTCTTCAGGCGACACATGTATTTATCGATGACTTCCTCTGCTGTTTCATCGTCCTGTATATAAATGCCGAACAGGTCACAGCCTGAATATGTACTGGCCGATATGGACGGATGACAATGAGCATCACATAAGCCGGGCAGGATTGTGTTGCCCTGACAGTCAATAATCCTGGTCTCTTCTCCCGTATATTCTCTGATAAGTTCATTGGTTCCTATTTTTGTTATGATGCCATCTGTTACGGCTACGGCTTGCCCGCTTATCCGGCTTCCATCACTTTTTATGGAAAGAATGCGTCCATTCATCAGAACCATATCTGCTTTCTTCATCAAGTTCCCTCCTTTGCAGAAAGATTAGCGCGCTTTCTATTTTCAGAATACTCATTTTTTTCGATTAATTCAATGATATTTTATTGTTGTTTTCGTGTTACAAAACTTGAAAAGAGCAACAAATTGACGTTGCGGCAATTTCCGCCATGGATTAAGCTTTTAATATAATAATGCAAAACAATGGACTAAGGGTAAAAAAATGAAAAACAACAGATGGGTAATATTGATTGCCAGCACAATAATAAACTTCTGCATAACTATCATCTATGCCTGGAGCGTTTTCTCTGGGCCGCTGATGGAGCTGTTCGGCTGGAGCGCCGCTGCCACCGCACTGACATACACCATTGCCAATGCAGTGAGTCCTGTTCCGATGATTGCCGGTGGCAAAATCCTCAATATATTCGGACCGCGCAAAACAGTACTATGCTGTGCCTTTCTTTTTGGAGGGGGGTTATTTCTTTCAGGCTTTGCAAAATCCGTCGGATGGCTTTATGTAACCTACGGAATCTGCTGCGGGGTGGGAATGGCAGTCATATACATCTGCACGATTTCCAATACTATCCGGTTTTTTCCTGATAAGAAGGGACTTGCAAGCGGCATTCTAACAGCGGGAGCCGGTATGTCTTCAATAGTTGCAGCTCCTGTAGCACAGATGCTCATTGATGCCAAAGACGTTCTTTTTACATTCAAGGTCTTCGGGCTTGTATACTTCGCAATAATTGTTATGTGTGCTCTTTTCCTGGAAAAGGCACCTGATGTATGCGGCGGTTGTGTCGGGCATTCCGGTGATGACAACGAGAGCTGCGGAAATATCGGTGAAAACGGCACCGGAGAATATACTACCTTTGAAATGTTAAAATCGCCGGTGTTCTATCTGCTTATATGCATATATGCCATCGGCGCCTGCGGTGGCCTGATGGTAATAAGCCAGACCTCAAATATGGCTCAGGAAATGATTCATGTGTCGGCACAGACTGCTGCCGTTGGAGTAAGTCTGGTGGCTCTTGGAAATACTGTCGGCAGGCTCTTCTGGGGAACTGTATCAGACAAGGTCGGAAGATATAATGTTCTGCCGGTAATATTTATTCTGATGGCAGTGTTTCTTTTTATTTTTTCCGGTTCATCGGAGGGGCAGTGGGTAAGATTTGTCTTATCGCTTGTTATGATAGGTATTTCTTTTGGTGGTCTACTCAGTATTTTCCCTGCCGTTACAACTGAAATATGGGGTGCCGCCAACAGTGGTTCAAATTATGGTCTGATGTTCTGCGGCTATGCCCTGGGGTCTTTTATCGGCCCGCGAATTGCTGTAACCTGCAGGGATATGACGAGTGTTCCTTATTCTGTCGGTCTCATAGCCGCCACATGCCTATGCGTTATCGGAGCCGTGCTATGCCTCATTTTGAGGCATGGAATAAAAAAAATATAGAGACCGGTTTCCGGTCTCCATGCTTTAATTCCATAATGTATGAAGCTTTTACAGTTTCTCTATTTCTTCCTTTGTCAAGCCTGTATTGGCTGCTATAACGTCAATGTCAAACCCTGCTTTTTTTAAGTTTATGGCAATTTCTCGCGCTTTGTTTTCTGCTCCGGCGGTTTCGCCCTGCTTAAATCCAGCAGCTTCGCCTTCTCTTTTTCCACATTCAAAACCCCTATCATATCCATCAGCCTCTCTGACAGCCTCGCACTCTTCACGTGACATCTTCTCAAACAAAAAACTCATAACATCACCACCATGTTCCTTCAAATAGTCAGCCAGAATACCCTCCGACTCACATTCCCTGATACTTTCCTCAATGGCAGCCGCCAGATTTCCATGTGCCTTCTGCTTCTCACGAATCTTGTAAATCAGCACACTGTACCCCTGCATTGTTTTGCACTTCGTCAGCAGCTCCGCACCCTTTTCGTAATTTACATTAATGAACTTAACGACTACTTCCAGTGATATTGTACCACATTCACCCGCTTTTGTCATAAATGCATCTGACAATCTCATTTCCTGCTCAACCGGTGCATCTTCCGCACCGTTATAGAACACATAAAACTCAGGCGTTGGGATTTTCACCAGCTTCTTGCTGTAAATGTCCCGTGAAAACGCCAGCTTCTCATATTCTCTTGCGATATATACCAGCGACCTCAGCGGCAGGTTCGGGCAAAGCGTACTCTGCTGCTCCGTCAGAATTATCCATCTGTGATCAATGATAAACGAAAGATCGTTTATGCGATCCCCGAAAAAAGTATTCTCCAGCGTGACGATTTCGACCGGAGTGTCTTTATCGTAATTGCTGCCGGTAAGTGCATTATATAGCTCGATAATCCGCTCTTTATCGTTGAAAAGTGTACAGAATGTATTGTCTTTATATGTATGTTTAGGTTTGTTCATATTTTCCTCCTGCTCTGTGCCTCATTAAAAACTGTAATCAAAACAACGTTGTCCCTTTTGAGGAAATTATACAGCATAAGGAAAATATTGTAAACCTTATTTTGCTATTATTTCTATTATTTTACATTTTCAGTGGTAATCCCGAAAAAAGTATCCATATAATGCTCGGTCATGAGCTTGTCTACCACATTAGCAATATCCTCAAGCTTCAGATATTCAATCTTCTCCTCTGCAGATCTGCGATACTGATCTCTGAACTGCTTCGGTGTGCATTTATACCAGCGACGGAATGCCGAGTAATAGTATTTTACGTCCGAAAACCCGCATTCCTCCGAAATTTCAAGAATGGTTTTATCCGTGTTCATCAGATAATGCTCCGATTCATTGGCTCTGATATAGCTCATCATTTCCCTGAATCCAAGCGAGTTCTTTCTCATGTACTCTGACATGTACCCTTCTGTAAAATTAAGAATACGTGCCAGATCTCCAATTGTGACCTTTTCCCTCAAGTGGGTATGCATATAGGCATTTACCTTCTGCAGTCCCAAAAAATCGGTTTTATCAGCCTCAGGGTCACCGGCATGAAAAAAGAAAATATCAAAGCACTCGACGAACAGCTTTATGATTCCGGCGGATACCCGGGCGATTTTGTCCTCATCCGCCTCCTCTGCCATATATTTAAGCAATCCGATCAGCATCCCCTTGAGTCGGTTATGAGCCTTCG
>JAQXPY010000012.1 GCA_029100885.1 Clostridiales bacterium
TCCACCGAGGTGATGCATCTCGGATTCCTGCAGCGGATAACATTCTTAAGCAGCTTAGGTATTCCTATTCTCTGCTTCTTCACGAGGACTCCGTCCTTGATATAATTAACAGTTGCCCCCGGATCGACATAACCAATGGCGTCCAGATTTACCGGGATATCCGCATCCAGCTTGATGATATCCTTCTTTCCCATCTTGCTGCTGACAACATTCATCAGCATTGCAACCGAGCAGTCCGCATTTTTCAGGTCTAACAGCTCATACAGCTTCATACCGCCCCCGGCGGTAATATGATCGATAACGATACCGTTCTGAATAGAATCTATTTTCATCTGTCTGCCTCCTCCAACAGCCTCAGCATAAGAGCCATGCGGATGTATTTGCCGTTAAGCACCTGCTTGAAATAACATGCTCTCGGATCCGAATCGATCGCGGTGCTGATCTCGTTCACACGCGGAAGCGGATGCATTATGCACAGATCCTTTTTGGCATTGACAAGCTTCTTCGGATCAAGTATATAGCTGTCCTTCAATCTCAGGTAATCCTCCTCGTTGAAGAATCTTTCTCTCTGAACCCTTGTCATATACAGAATATCCAGCTCCGGCATGACCGACTCGAGCTCAGTTGTCTGAACATAAGGGATGCCGTTTTTCTTCAGTACATCATTCTTGACATAGCTCGGGAGCTTAAGCTCCGTAGGTGATATCAGAATGATCCTGATGCCCGTATATCTCGAGAGAGCATTGATAAGGGAATGTACCGTCCTGCCAAACTTAAGATCTCCGCAAAAGCCTACAGTAAGATCGTTGAGACGTCCCTTTTCCCTGTAAATAGTCAGCAGGTCGGTAAGGGTCTGGGTAGGATGGTTATGTCCGCCGTCTCCCGCATTGATGACAGGAACGGATGAATGAGCCGCAGCCACTCTCGGAGCTCCCTCCTTAGGATGCCTCATTGCAATGATATCGGCATAGCAGCTTACCGTACGTGCCGTATCAGCGACACTTTCTCCCTTTGCGGCGGAAGAGCTCTGGGCCTCCGAAAAGCCGAGAACATTGCCGCCCAGCTCATACATAGCTGCCTCAAAGCTGAGTCGGGTACGGGTGGAAGGCTCAAAGAAAAGGGTTGCGAGCTTCTTGCCGCGGCAGCGCTCCGAATACGCCTTAGGATCATTTATAATGTCGCAGGCAAGGGCAATAAGCTCATCTATTTCCTCTACGGAAAGATCAAGTACGTCAAGAATATTTCTGACCATTAAGAATATTCCTCCAAAACTGATTTATGTTTAACAGTGCTTCTTTCGGGATCAGGCTGTGAGCATACAGACATCAGGCCGTGCGCACAGACGTCAGGCCAATGCCGCACAGCGTCAGGCTGTGATCCAGCTCTCGTCCGAAGGATCGTTCCTGAACGCAATAAGCCTCGCAATATCCTCTTTCCTGATATAATCCAGCTGAGCAGCGACCTTTGCAATGATATCAAAATTTGTAAGGGAATGGTTTTCCACCTTTGCCGCGGCAAGACGCTCCGTGCTCTTCTTCATGCCGTAGGTGAAAATGCTGACGATACCAAGAACCTCAGCTCCCGCCTCTCTGAGAACATCAACTACCTCGATAACACTGCCGCCTGTGGAGATCAGATCCTCCACCACAACCACCTTCTGTCCCGGCTCCAGCTTTCCTTCTATCTGATTCTTACGACCGTGATCCTTTGCTCCTCCTCTGACATATCCCATAGGAACATTCAGAATATGTGCGGTGATCGCTGCATGAGCGATTCCTGCGGTAGAGGTTCCCATCAGAACCTCTGTCTCAGGGTAATGCTCGCGAATAAGCTCCGCCAGTCCGTACTCTACATCATCCCTGACCTGAGGCGCAGTGAGAGTGAGCCTGTTGTCACAATAAACAGGACTCTTGATGCCGCTGGCCCATGTAAAGGGCTCGTCCGGTCTGAAAAATACTGCTCCGATACTGAGCAGATCTCTTGCGATAAGTGTCTCTGTATTTGCCATGGAAATACTCCTTTCATTTTCTACGCTATTGCTGTCTTTATCGGTATCTGTGCTGTTTTTGGCGCCGGTCCGGTAAGAATGCATACCGCGAAGCCTGCATATCCTGTTCCGGCTGCCAAAGCAAAGATGCTTTCCCCGATACTGCCTCAGCCGAGGAACTCCCGTACGCAGCGCTTATAGGCTGCAACCGGATCGGCTGCGGCTGTGATCGGTCTGCCCACTACTATATAGTCTGAGCCTGCCTTTGCAGCAGCATCAGGCGTCATGATCCTCTTCTGATCTCCGGCATCCCCGTCTGCGAATCTGATTCCCGGCGTCACAGTCAGAAAGCCTTCTCCGCACGCGCTGTGAACATCATTTGCCTCCCAAGGAGAACAAACCACGCCGTCCAGACCAGCCTCGGCAGCATTCTTCGCATATTTCATTACCACCTCATTTATAGGATGGTGAATGAGGAGCTCCCTGTCCATTGTCTCCTGATCCGTACTGGTAAGCTGTGTTACGGCTATTATAAGCGGACGGGTTCCGTCAGGTCTTGTAAGTCCCTCTACGGCTGCCCTCATCATGGCTTTAGCACCTGCGGCATGACAGTTGACAATATCCACATCCAGAGCCGAAAGCACAGCCATGGATTTTCTTACCGTATTCGGAATATCATGCAGCTTAAGATCAAGAAATATCTTATGTCCTCTTGCCTTGAGCTCCTTTACGATCTGCGGTCCCTCCGCATAAAAAAGCTCCATTCCGATCTTTACAAAAGGCCTGACATCCGTAAACTTATCAAGAAATTCAAATGTGGCTGCCGCACTCGAAAAATCACATGCGATAATTACATCTCTGTTCATGACACCTCCGACTGATTCTGTTTATTGCAAACCGGTTTCCTGAAACGAATAGAGCGTTCGTATTTCCGGCTTGTTTCCTTCAATAATATTGATCAGGACCGCTATGACCGTTATTAAATAGACCGTTATTAAATAGACAGATCTCAAAGCGATCCTGCTATTCCTGATAAAAACAATTCTTAATGCTGTGGTCAATATCCTCTTTAAGCAGGCTGATTCCTCACAGCGAGTGCGCGGCTCCGATAATATCCTTTAAGCTGTCGATGCCGTATCTGTCCATAACGGCAGGCAGATCCCCGATAATGTTTTTGCAAACATAAGGCTCCCTCAGGTTTGCAGCTCCGACCTGAACCGCACAGGCTCCTGCCATCATCATTTCGATAACATCCTCCGCTGTGCTTACTCCGCCGAGTCCAACCACAGGGATATCCACTGCGGAAGATACCTGATATACCATACGTACAGCCACAGGAAATACGGCAGGGCCGGACATTCCGCCTGTCGTATTCTTAAGCAGCGGTCTGCGATTCTTAAGGTCTATTCTCATTGCCAGCAGTGTATTGATAAGGGAGATGCCGTCGGCACCCGCCGCCTCACAGGCCCTGGCTATTTCCGTAATATCTGTCACATTTGGGGTAAGCTTCATAATAACAGGCTTAGAGGTGACAGCCTTCACCCGTCTTGTTACCTCCGCAGCCATCGCAGGGTCTGTTCCAAAGCCCATGCCTCCGCCATGAACATTAGGACAGCTGATATTGACCTCGATCCATCCTATCTCTTTTACCTCATCCAGTCTCTCGCAGACATATGCGTATTCATCTGCGGAAAAGCCGCTGACATTTGCCATTACAGGCTTGTGAAAGCATTTTGCCAGCTCCGGCAGTTCCTCACTGATCACCCTTTCAACTCCAGGGTTCTGAAGTCCCACAGAGTTCAGGAGTCCTCCGGTACATTCTGCTATGCGCGGAGTAGGGTTTCCGAATCTCGGCTCCTTAGTAGTTCCCTTAAATGAAAATGTACCGAGAATATTGATGTCAAACAGCTCAGCGAACTCATATCCGTAGCCAAAGGTCCCGCTGGCAGCGATCACCGGATTGTCAAGTACGATACCGCAGAGCTCTGTCTCAAGCCGCGGATCACAGTATCTGCATTTTTCCATAGCTCTCACCCCCACATAAGCTCGCTTCTGTTAAACACCGGACCGTCCTTGCAGATGCGCTTCGGTCCGCTCACCGTTTCCATGGTGCAGCCCATGCATGCCCCGAAGCCGCAGCCCATACGCTCCTCAAAGCTGAGCTCACCGTCCCCTGATACAGTATTATAAACAGCCTTCAGCATAGGCATAGGTCCGCATGCATAATAATAGTCGAATGCCCCCTCTGCCGCTGCCCGTGCATCTGTCACAAAGCCGCGTTCGGTATTATACTCTGCGCTTTCTCCGACACCGCTTCCGTCGGCAGTCATTACCGTTACTGCTGCTCCGGCATTCTTCAGCTCCTCTGCGAGGAACACCTCAGCTGCTGTGTTGAAGCCCAGCACAGCCTGAACCTTTATACCTTTGGACAGAAGCTGCTTTGCAAGCATAAGCATCGGCGCTGAGCCTATACCGCCTCCGAGAAGCAGTGCCGTCTGACCGGCCGACAGGCATTTGGTATCAAAGCCGTTTCCCAAACCTGTAAGCACATCCAGCACAGTTCCCTCCGGCAGCTGTTTCATCAGCTCTGTACCCTTTCCGACAGCCTTATAGAGAATACGCACACATCCGTTTCCGTTGTCTGCCTTGATCGGATCAGCATCCGAAATAACATCGCAGACCGAGATGGGACGCCTTAAAAACAATCCCGGGAGCTCGATATTGATAAACTGACCCGGCGCGCTTACAGCCGATACATCTCCCTCCAGCAGCATGCTGACAACGTTATCGGCTATCTCTGTATTTTCCTTAACCTTTAGTCTGACCTGTTTCATATAATTCCCTTTTACTGTTCCTTACCATTCATGCTGTCAGACATAAAACATGTCTGCATTTTTTCAGACTGATGGATATCTCTTCTGTATACTATCCGGCCATCATGTACCGTCAGAAGACATCTTCCCGTCACAGTCCTTCCCGCAAAAGGTGTGGCATGAGCCGCCGTATGGAACTCTGAAGGATCGATCACATATTCTTCGTTGAGATCCCATACGGAAAAATCTCCGGCCTTAAAAGGAATACCGAAACGTCTTCTCGGAGCATATACCATAAGCTCCATCAGTCTTTCCAGCGAAATAATACCCTTTTTTACAAGGCCTGTATAAAGGGCTGCAAAGGATGTCTCCAGTCCAACCACTCCCATAGGACTCTTTTCAAGTCCTCCGGCCTTCTCCTCATCGCTGTGTGGGGCGTGATCCGTAATGATCATATCTATGGTTTTATCCATGATGCCTTCAACGAGAGCCAGTCTGTCTGCCTCCGAACGGATAGGAGGGTTCATCTTGAATCTTCCGTCCTCTCCGATCTCAGTATCATTCATCAGCAGATAATGAGGCGCCGTCTCGCAGGTGACATTGACACCCTTTGCCTTTGCCTGTCTGATGATCTCTACGCTTTCCTTCGTGGAAATGTGACAGACATGATAAGCGCAGCCTGTCTCTTCGGCAAGCCTGACATCCCTCTCGATCTGCCTCCACTCACTCTCCGAGCAGATGCCCCTGTGTCCGCGGGCCGCCGCATATTCTCCGTCATGGATGTATCCGCCGTGCAGCAGCTCATTGACCTCGCAGTGAGCCACTATCATCTTCCCGAGGGATGCAGCTTTTATCATGGCCCTTCGCATCATTTCTTCATCCTGAATACCTTTTCCGTCATCGGAAAATGCAATGCAGAGAGGCGCAAGCTCCTCCATATCAGAAAGCACCCTTCCCGCCTCATTAACCGTTATGGAGGCATAAGGGTAAACATCTATACAGGCATCCCTGTCGATAACAGCCTGTTCCAGAGCGATATGCTCTCTGCTGTCCGGAACAGGGTTCAGGTTCGGCATGGCGCATACAGCGGTAATGCCTCCCGCGGCAGCCGCAGCGCAGCCATCCGCTACAGTTCCTTTATATGAAAATCCCGGCTCTCTTAAATGAACATGCACGTCACAGAAACCGGGAAAAACAGTATATTCGGATTTATCATATTTCTTAATAATATCAATATCAGGAAGCTCCTGTACTGCCGCACAGGAACTAACGCCGCTATCTCCGAGGATAACTTCCCCGGCAGCAAGTTCATCTGTCCAGCCAAATCTTCTGATATTTTCAAAAAAGCTCATTCACATCCTCCGGGCACAATGAATAATATTATAATCGGCAGCCGCAATCAAAGAAGCAGCCATATCTCGAATACTCCCCTCTGAAAGCAAAAGCGATCACAGGCGGTATAAGAATGTTTTTCTAAGAGAGTCTTTAAGATTATAAAATAACTGTCGGAATACTTCAACGGCTATTTAAAAATTAACCATTCTTCCGAAAACTGCGCCGGCATAAACGGCAGGCTGCACTGACTGTCTGAATAATACCGCCCGGGAAGAAATAAAGCCCGCTCAGGAGGCATGAACAAAAATGCCGTCAGCCACCTGAGCGGATACAATTCGTTTATTCAAGAGGTCCCATGGAAAGAGCCTTCTTAGGACATCCTGCAACGCAGACACCGCAGCGCATACAGCTGGAGCGGTCGATATCCCAGGTCTTGTTCTGTCTGTCCACGGTGATCGCTCCGACAGGGCATTTCTTGGCACAGAGTGTACAATAGATGCAGCTGTCGCTGAAGATAACACCCTCTTCGCTCTGCTGCTGGAATTCCAGCACATTTTTAGGACATTTGGAGATGCACAGACCGCATTTTACGCATTTGCTGTGGTCTACGCTCCAGGTCCTGGCGGCTCTGTCGACGGTGATAGCCTTTTCCGGACAGTTACGCATACAGAGTCCGCAGAAAAGACAGTTGTCCAGATAGCATATAAGCTTTCCGAGCACCTTCTTTTTGAAGAATGTGCCCTTGGTGCATAGCTCTGAGGCATCCTCAGCCACCATATGGTAATCACGGGTCAGAGTGATGGCGTTTCTGCTGCAGAAATCCTGACAGAATCCGCAGAAGGTACATGAGGTTAAATCAAAGGTTCTGGTGATATTGACGCCTCCCTCAGCCTCCTCCTCTTCTCTGGTGATTGCTGACGGACCGCAGACCTTCGCACACATTCCGCAGTCTACACAGACCTCGGGATCGTAGGATATCCTGCCTCTGTATCTCTCGGCACCCATATCCTCAGGACAAGGAAAGGCCTCTGTCAGAGGCTTTTTCGTAAGATTCTTGATAGCTGTTTCCAGATACGGAAATATCATACGTCAGCGGCCTCCTTTCCCTCATTATCTTTTTCTTCGGTATCCTTTACATCGGTATCCTTTATATCAGTTCCGATATCTGAAGCTGTATCCGCTTCCGGAACAGCCTCTGCAGACAATTTTCTTCCTGCCGCAACGCGGATCTTCCTGCGTTTTTCCTCAAGTATCTGAGCCGCCTTGTACAGACCCTCCATTATAGCCTCAGGCTTCGCGGCACAGCCTGCCACTGCCACATCCACATGAACATACTTTTCCAGAGGTCCGTCCAGCGCATAGCTTCCCTTAAAAACATTTCCCGACTGAGGACAGGAGCCCACCGAGACGACGCACTTAGGCTCCGGAACCTGGGCGAGGGTACGTATCAGCCTGTCCCTGGACTGGAGTGTAACAGGTCCCGATACCACCACTATATCCGCGTGTCTCGGAGATCCGACTATCTTAAATCCGAATCTCTCCGCATCATATAATGTGGTCATAACAGCGACGATCTCAATATCGCAGCCGTTGCAGGAGCCGGCATTGATATGAAATATCCACGGAGATTTCATTGCACTTTTATTTATAAGCTTATCGAACATTTATGACACCTCCGGCAATTCAGAGACCGAACCATACCAGCACCAGGCTTGCCAGGGCGGTTATGGCGACATAGGTCCAGTAAAATTTGAACAGATGCTGTATCCTGAGCCGCGCTGTGACTGCATGGACCGTGGTTATGCATATAACTGTAACGACACAGCAGATAAGAACAAAGAGCACGGCATCCAGCACTGCATTTCCTGTACGGATACCGCCCAGGAACAGGGCTGTAAAGAGGCCGGTCATGACAAACATCTTCATGCAGGTGCTCAGCTTGAATACCGCAAGAGGCGGTCCGCTGTATTCGCAGAGAGGACCTTCGCAGATCTCTGTCTCCGCCTCGGCAACGTCAAAGGGCTGTGTACCCACCTCGGCCGGGATCACCAGCAGCATTGCGACGGCTGCCGGGATCATGCTCCACTTGAACAGGAAGCAGCCGTTTGCAGCCTGATAATCGCATATCTCCTTCAGGCTGAATACAAGTGTGCTGCCGCCTGCCTTTTTTGCTACCGCCAAGAGCACCAGCACAAAGGGAAGCTCATACGCCATCATGGTGACCATTTCCCTCGATATTCCTATCGCACCGTAGGGAGAGCCTGTTGAAGAGCCTCCGATGATCAGAGCCACTCCCGGAATAGTTATCAGATACAGAATAACAATAAGATCGGCATTCCCCGAAAACGCGCTGAAGCCAAACACAGGAATAAATACCATTACAAAGGCAAGGCTCACAAAGCTGAGAGCCGGAGCCAGCCTGTAGGCTGCCCTGTTTGCAGCTGCCGGAATGATATTCTCCTTGCCCATAAGCTTAAAGAAATCATACACCGGCTGCATTATCGGCGGTCCTATACGACGCTGCATCCTTGCGATCACCTTGCGGTCAAGACCGGAAAGCAGCAGTCCGGCAGCTATCGTAAACAGTGCTCCCGGAAAGACAAGAGCATAGAATAAATATTTAAATACAAACATCCTGTCTTCCTCCGTCAGCGAATAAATATAAACATAAATACCGTTATAGCGGCAATGCACATGACTGCGTAGCAGCAGTAATCATTTACGGATCCGGAATGCAGACCCTGAAGCAGCGAATAATACTTATGCCAGTTATATTTGAAGCCCCAGAACAGATCCGAGCCCCCGGCATGACTGTACTCAGCCTTCTCACCTGAGAAGAATACTGCGTACTTTTCGGACGGATCCCCCTCCACATGCGTATTGCCGAGGAAGTCCCTGTTCATATCGCCGGTACCGTAAACAGACGGATAGCTCATTCCTTTTTCGAGAGTTCTTCCGAATGAATCGGTATTCACAAACAGCACCAGGGCAGCTGCGGCAAATACTATGATAAACAGCACAAGCCAGATATACGGGTTCCAGCAGCTGAAGCTGAGAGCATCAGGCGAAAGCGCCCTCACTCCAAACAGCTCCGAATACCCCTTTCCCATCATGCTGTCAATATAGCTCGTATTTCCGAATGCCGAATATACCGCCGGTCCGATAAAGAGCTTGCTGAAGCCCTTATAGAAAACTCCCGTGAAAACACAGAGCACTGACATTATCACCATAGGCACCAGCATAATCTTCGGCGCCTCCTCTGCCTGACTGTGCACGCTTCTCAGCTGTCCGAAGAATACCGAATGCAGAACCTTTACAAATGAAGCAAGGGTCATGACAGATACCACCAGAGCAGTAACCGTCACAATAACATAATAGAAGTTTCCGGTCTCCAGCGCCTTGGTATAGGCAGCCTGATAGATCATCCACTTTGAAACGAAGCCGTTAAACGGCGGCAGTCCCGATATGGAGAAGGCTCCGATCAGGAAGCAGCAGCAGGTCACAGGCATACGCTTTGAGAGTCCTCCCAGGGAATCCAGATCCGAGGTTCCTGTACTGTGGATAACAGCCCCGGCACAAAGGAACAGCAGTCCCTTAAAAAGCGTATGGTTGATGGCATGGAACAGTGAGCCCGTAAGTCCCAGAGAGGTGCACAAGCCCGCAGCGGCAATAATATATCCCAGCTGCGAAACCGAATGAAATGCCAGCAGTCTCTTGAAGTCATGCTGTGCCAGAGCCATGGTAACGCCTATAAACATAGTAAGACTTCCGAGAGCAGTCAGAAGGATCTGAAGCTGCGCAGTATCGATAAGCCTGAATACTATGTAGCAGCAGCGGATAAGCCCGTAAACACCGATCTTAAGCACCATTCCTGACAGTATCATGGATACAGAAGACGGCGCCACCGTATGGGCATCTACAAAGGACGCGTGGAACGGGATCATAGCCGATTCCACACAGAAGCCTGACAGCAGCAGGGCAAAGGCCATGACCGCAGTCATGCTTAAGCTTCCCGGAAGCATGGCGGAAAGCTGTGCCAGGTTGAGGGTATGACACTCAAGATAGATAAGGGCGATCCCTGTAAGGGACATAGCAGAGCCTATCGAGCAGTTTATCAGATACTTGAAGGCTCCCTCAATTGCAGTGAGCTTCTCGGTATTCGATGCTGTAAGCGCAACAGCCGAAAACGTCACGATCTCCATCATTATGAACATGTTGAACAGGTCTCCCGTCAGGAAGAAGCCTATGCTGGCGCCGGCAAGCATAAGGAACAATGTGTAATAATGGGACAGATGCTCCCTGCCCTTCATGTATCCGAAGGAATAAACACAGGAAAGCCAGTAGGCAGTGATGCCGAGAAGGGCAAACAGCAGCCCCAGCGCATCCACCTCATAGCCAATACCTATAGCATAATTGGCTACCGGAGCCCATCCGCCCATCCAGTATGAAATGATCTGTCCCTCCAGCATGACAGGACCAATGAGTGCGGCAAGAAGAATAAGCGATCCGGTGACCGCAACAAAGGCGATCAGGTTTCTGACAGTATCATTTCTTCCGATGATCTCGATAAGAAAGGCACCCAGAAACAGGATCATGACCGCCAGAACAGGAAAATGCTGAATCATCCGCGCAGCCTCCTTAATTCGTCGGCATCGATCGTGCCGTAACGTTTTTTGATCATGATGACTATGGCAAGCGCCATGGCATCCACACAGGCGCCTATAACTATACTTGTAAGTGTCAGAGCCTGAGGAACAGGGTCAACGAAAAATGTCGGGGAAACTCCGTTGAGCAGATCCGAAAGCGAATAAATAGGAGCGGTTCCGCCCTCATTAAAGCCTGCGCTTACTATCAGCAGGTTCACTCCGTAGTCCATTATGCCCAGACCCAGAACGACCTTTATCAGATTTTTCTTGGTACAGAGCACAACAAGACCGAGCGCGATAAGAATAAAGGATACGATATAGTTTGCAAGTATCATATGTTCTCATCCCCCTTTTCTTTATCAGAGGAAAAGCCGTCAGGCTTGATGATGCCCAGCATGAGTATCAGCAGGAAGCCAACACCGGAAAGCACCTTGAAGCCCACGGTATAACTCATAAACGAAATGTTTCCGGCGCTGATCATATCTCCCACCGCACCGTTGTTGAAAATAAAGTTGCGGCAGAAATTTGCTCCCACAGCTATTCCGGCAAGTCCCAGCGAAACATAAACGATAGCCGAAAGCGCCTCGCCGATACGCATAAATTCCGGATTGACGGTGCCGACCAGAGTTCTGTAGCCATATCCGAGATAGATCATCAGCACAGCGGAAGCAACTATCACGCCTCCCTGAAAGCCTCCTCCCGGACTTACGGTACCAAACAGGATAACATAGAGACCGAATATAACGGCAAAAGGAAGAAAAATATCTGTTCCGCATTTTACGATGAGCTTCTTTTCCCTGAATCTGTCCTTGAACTTCATCTCTCCTCCTCCTTTGCTTTTTTCTTTTCCTCCTCTGTCCTGCTCCTTAATACAAGGAAGGAGCCTGCAATTGCAGTCAGAAGAATAAACGACTCTCCTATCGTATCAAAGCCGCGGAAGTCGTATACTACCGCAGCGACGTTATTTGCAGCCATGGTCTTGGACAGGTCCTCTTTAACTATGATATCGGCTATACCGCCGGCATCCTTTCCGATATGTACACCGTCAGGATCCTCATAGATCTCGATAACGTTGACATCACTGCCGTCGTAGGTCAGTCTTCCCGTATCATAGGCACTGCGGACAGCATATGAGCCGCAGATAAGAACCGCAATTATTGATAAACAAGCAAAAAATCTTTTCATTTGCCCTCATCCTCCTTATCTACGGTACGGAATACCGCCACGATAAAGATCGCCGTAGTAAGCACCGCTCCGACCGAAGCCTCGGCGATAGCAACGTCAGGAGCCTGAAGCAGTATAAACTCCAGAGCCATAAAAGCACCTGTGATCCCAAGGGCTATCACGGAGGACAGAATGTTTCTGAACATCGCCGCACATACAGCAGAGATCACAATACCCGCAAGCACAAGATAATTCAGGATATACATTTCATTCATCTTCCTGCACCATATCCTCTCCGTACTGATCCACCTTCAGATTCTCCACGGACTTTCCCGCATGCTTATAGGCTCCCTTTGCCAGTGCATGGCTGGCAACAGGATTTGCAAGAATATAAAAGAGACCGATAACACAAAGCTTAACAGCCATTGAGGTATCTCCGATATAGACGATCGAATAGATTATGCCGGCGATAATGACACCGACGATACCGAGTGTGGCAATATTTGTACTGCTCTGCATCCTGCAGAAAAAATCCGGCATTCTGAGCATGCCGACGGTTCCCGCAAATGCAAAGAACAGACTGATCACGATCAGGGCATCGATTACTATCCTCATAGCTCACCTCCGAGATAACGACCGATAAGCGTTGTTCCGATAAATCCCATGATGGCGGTGATCAATGCGATATCCAGGAAAATGCTCCTTCCGCTGTAAAGCGAAAACAGAATGAGCGCCATATCGCAGAGTATCTCGATACAATCGGCAGACAGCGCTCTGTCGGCGATAGTAGGACCTGCAATAAGTCTGGACAGAAGGATCACAGCCAGAGCTACAAAGCAGACTGCAAAAAACAAGAATTCTTCAAAGATCATTCCCATATCCTCCTGATATATTTTTCCATGCCGCCCTTGATGGCCTCTCCGGCAGCCTGCGGATCCTCAGCCGAAGCATCGATCCAGTGAATATAAAAATATGTTTTATTATCATCCTCTGTATCCTCCGCGACGTCCATCGTAATGGTTCCCGGAGTCAGAGTGATGGAATCAGCCAGCATCGCCTGGCCGTACTCGGAGCTGAGCCCCACAGGGATCTTTACGATACCCGGATCGATACGAAGCTTCGGGGAAAGCGCCCTGAACGCCATGTCAACATTTGCCCTGATGAGCTCCACGGGAAAAATAATCAGGCAGTACACCAGAAATGCTCCGAGCCTCCTCGGATCAAACAGGTGGAAGGCTCTCTCATGAATGAAGAACCTTGCCGAAAAGCATGCCGCTGCCAGACAGACAAGAGCTCCTGCAGCAAGGATCTCCGCAGATGCCTTTCCGTTCAATATTGAAACCGCCTGTCCTGTAATGAGAATCCAGAAAATGAAGCCTATGATAAAGGTGGATATCACAGCCTTTGCTGTCGTCTTCTTCATTTCTTTACTCCTTCCGTAGCCTTTGCTGCATTTTTCTCCTCGCTGCCGCTCCCGCGCATACCTTCACCTGAGGCTGCGGAAAGCTTTCCGTCTATGCGGTCAGCCAGCCATTCGATAAAGTCGCTTACACCTTCACCTGTCCTGCAGGATACACTGAATACAGGTGCATGAGGATTGGCATTTTCCTGATCCCTTTTAGCTCTGACCTCATCAAAGTCAAAATACGGTCTGACATCGGACTTGTTTATGACCAGTGCATCCGTGGTGGAAAACATCAGCGGATATTTTTCGATCTTGTCGTCTCCCTCCGGAACACTGAGGATGGATACCCTCAGATCCTCGCCTATATTGAACTCGGCAGGACATACAAGGTTTCCGATATTCTCAACTATCATGAGATCAATGCTGTCAAGCTCGAACATCGGCAGAATATGCTGTATGCTGAGAGCCTCGATATGACATGCTCCGTCGGTCTGCAGCTGCACGACCGGGATACCGAGAGCCTTGATCGCGTCGGCATCGATCTGTCCTGCAATATCGCCCTCGATAACGGCGATGGAATACCTGTCCCTGAGAGCCGCTATAAGCTGCCTTATAAGGCTGGTCTTTCCCGCTCCCGGAGAGCCCATTACATTCATGAGGAAAACATTTTTCTGTCTGAGCTCATCCTGTATTCCGGAGCTTACATCCTCATTCCATTCAAGTATCTGTTTTACAATTTTTATTTCCATATTGACCCGTAATCTAAATTTTTTATTTTGGGATGCTCAATTGAGCCGTGATCTGTTTTTTTATTCGCAGCTCATTGACATATAATCTGAATCTTATTCCCGGAGGCAGACTGTGCTGCTTATGAGCAGAGCTTCAGTCGGCCTCTACCGAATCCACGTAATACTCTCTGCCGGATATTATCTTAAAGCCTGTTCCGGAGCACCCCGGACATCTGAAATGTCCGATCCGGATCGTGCCGTTATATCCGCAGTCCGGGCAGCTTACTGTAACAGGGATCTTTTCGATACGGATATGTGCTCCCTCCGCTATCGTACCTGCAGCTGCGATCCTGAAATACTCATCGATGCACTGAGGTACTATCCCGGACATCTCTCCTATCTTCAGCCGGATCTCCGTCACCCTTGTGACATTGTATTTCTTTACTTCGGGTATGACCGCTTCCAGTATTCCCTCAACTATACTCAGCTCATGCATTCTGATGCTCCGGTCTTCATTATCTGTCCATGCATGAGAAGCACGGATCTATGCTGGCTACGATAAGTCCGGCTGCATCCACAGGATTTCCGATGAGCATAGTCGGAACTGTCGGAGCATTCTTAAAGGTCGGCACATGGATGCTGACTCTGGCAGGCTTGTCTGTTCCGTTGGAGACCACCTTATAGCTCAGCTGACCTCTCGGAGCCTCGTTTCGGCACATATATTCGCCAGGCGCTATGGTAGGGATGGAATAACCGAGATTGAAGGCGCCCTTAGGCATATTTTTAAAGGCCTGCCTGATGATCTTTATGCTTTCCAGTGTTTCCAGCGCTCTGATGACTGCTCTCGAGAACACATCGCAGGTATGGTATGTGATGACCTTAAAATCAAATTCATCATAGCAGGAATGCCCTGCGTCCTTTCTCACATCCACCGGGATATTTGACGCCCTCGCATGAGGACCTATGGCTCCTATACGGAGCGCATCCTCTGTGGTCAGTATGCCTACTCCCTGGGTCTTGAGGGCAACCGTCTTGTCATTAAGAATAAAATCGGTCAGATTCTTTGTCTCTTCCTCGATGATATCGAGCCTCTTAAGTACCGAATCCATCTGCTCCTTTGTGATGTCTCTTCTGACACCGCCGTAGATGCACATTCCGTAGTTTACACGGTTTCCGGTGAGCTCCTCCAGAATATCCATGCAGAGCTCTCTGTCTGCCCAGCTCTTCATGAACAGACTGTCATGACCGATCAGATGCAGCGCAATGCCAAGCCACAGCAGATGGGAATGAATACGCTCCAGCTCCTCTATAACAACTCTTATATACTGAGCCCGCTTTGGTACATTTACCCCCGAGATGCCTTCACAGGCCATACAGAAGGTCATGGCATGAATATGGGAGCATATTCCGCATACTCTTTCCACCAGAGTAGTGGCCTGAATATAGTTCTTGCTCATGGCAAGCTTCTCTATGCCTCTGTGGTTATATCCGATAAATACTTCGGCATCCTTTATCATCTCGCCTTCGGTCACGAGCCTTGCGTGTACAGGCTCTTCGAGGGAAGGATGATACGGACCTATAGGTACTATCTGACTCATTGCTCTTTCTCCTTTTCGGTATATCTGTCTCTGATCAGCTCTTCCATAGGAGTGATCATTATCTGTCCCTGACCGCTAAGCATGTTATCAGGCAGGAATAGTCTTTTCGAGGTATCAAGTCCTTCAAATTCAAAGCCGTAGAGCTCGTTGAGCTCTCTCTCCGGCCATTCTGCTGCCTTGTCATAGATATCTGCTATGCTCGGCAGCTTCGTATAGCCGTGAATCGTATATGATTCAATGTTCGGCTCAAGCTGATATTCATAAGATACGACCGGCTCACCGTTCTGGTCCAGATATCCGTGTATCATGGCAAGAATGACACCGTTGCGGCGCATTTTTCTCGCAATGTGGCGGATCTGGTCGTATTCGACCGGAATGATCCTGTACTCCTGTTTCATATATACCCTTTTGATCCGATACCAAGATGAATATGTTCTCCGGATCATATCCTTTCTCCCGGCTGAGCCGGGTAATAATCATTATGCATTCGCAATCCGCTTCGCTCCTTGCTCATGTCGGGCTCCGCCCTGGGAAACTTCAGATAAAAATACGCTTAAGAGCGAGCTCTTATCGACTGATTTGGTTTTATAAAGCCCAGCCGGCATTCGCAATCCGCTTCGCTTCTTGCTCATGTCGGGCTCCGCCCTGGGAAACCGCAGTTACATATGCGATTAAAAGCAAGCTTTTCTCTCATATGTAACTGCAGTTCCCCGGCTTGGCTTTAGCATATCCTCGGCAGCTGGGAGCCGGTGAGCTTGGTGATGATGCGGCCGGTACCGATCGGGGTGCGCAGGATCACTCTGCCGCAGTTTCCGTGTGAGGCTGTACTGCTATGACCGTGTGAAGCTGTTCCGGCATGACTATGCGGATCGCCTCCCGTTACCCTTCCTATCACCGCTGCGTTCTTTCCGTGGGGCAGCTTTCTGAGAAGCTTTACCGCTTCTTCTGCTCTCTCCGGTGCGGTCACGGCTATTAGTCTTCCTTCGCAGGCACAGTAGAGCGGATCCAGACCCAGCATTTCACATACTGTCCTTACTGCAGGGGAAACGGGAATGCTTTTTTCATCAAGCTCTATGCCGATATCATTCCTGTCCTCAACAAACTCGTTAAGAGTCGTACCAAGTCCGCCGCGTGTGGGATCCCTCATACATCTGAGATCCTTACCGAGTGTCCTGCTGAGTGCCA
>JAQXPY010000013.1 GCA_029100885.1 Clostridiales bacterium
AAAAAGCAAAAATCAGCAGAAAAAGCAAATATAAGCAGAAACAAAAAAAGCAGATACAAGCCTATATATGAATCGATAAGGGAATATTAGCAGAATCAAGCAATAATAAGAGGTGCTGCCGTTTCGGGAAATGAGCCTGAAGCGGCAGCGCTATTTTACTTCATACCCCGTCAGGTTCAGAATAGATGAAGCCTGCCTCAGTAAGCTCATGAACTGTTCTTTCGAAGGCCTCATCGTCGGTGTATTCGATAGTATGGATATGTATTCCGTTAGTCAGCTCGAAGAGGGCATGGGCGTCTGCTTCGGAGGAAATGCGAATGAAGTTTTTCACATCATATCTCGTGGCAAGATCCAGCATGCCCGTTAGCTGACCGTATACAGGGTGCTCCACTATCACGTCTACCACACGGCAGCCGTTGTCAACACAGATATTCAGTTCATTTTCTGTATCCGCATTGTTATGAATACAGACAATGCGGCTCCTTTTGGCTGTCGGTTGAGCAGCCGTTTTAAGTACATATCCCTTTGGAGTGGCATCAATATCAATGCCTGAGGCTCTGAGAAGAGCCACGTCTCCGACTATTATCTGTCTGCTCACTCCTAAACGGGAGGCCAGACTGCCGGCGCTTTTCGGAGCGGAGGCTTCATTAAGCAGTTTGATTATCTGTTCGCGTCTTTCTGATGAGTCCATAGTGTTTTTGTTATAAAGCTTTATCAGCTATTATCGGTTGATGAACAGTAAAAATTGATGATTTCTTTGATATTCAATAGCATTGCAGCTTAAGCTCTTCGCGCTTGATCGATACGGAGCAGCAGCTTAAGCTCTTCGCGCTTGATCAAGACGGAGTTACAGCTTAAGGTCTCCGTCCTTGATCCATCCGGCCTTTCTCTCAAGCTCACAGAATAACGTGGAGAGAACAGCCGGAAGAATGAAGCTGATGAGTACAAGTCCAAGAATATCAAAGCTGGTGATAGAGGCCTTGACGCCTGCCGCGATATCGTTTACCCAGCCTGTGTAAACACCGATCTGACCCACAAGACCGCAGGTGCCCATGCCTGAAGAAACCGGAGAGCCGTTCATCTGAAGTCTGAAAACGCAGGTTGCGATCGGTCCTGTAATAGCAGATGCAAGAGTAGGAGCGATCCAGATACGAGGGTTGCGTACAATATTAGGCATCTGCAGCATTGATGTTCCTATACCCTGGCTGACCAGACCGCCTATGCCGTTTTCCTTAAAGGACATTACGGCAAAGCCCACCATCTGAGCGCAGCAGCCGGCAACGGCGGCTCCGCCTGCCAGACCGGTCAGACTGAGCGCGGCGCAAATTGCAGCAGAGGAGATAGGCAGCGTGAGAGCAACACCGACAGCAACGGATACAAGTATACCCATCAGGAAAGGCTGCAGCTCGGTAGCCCACATGATAAACTGACCGAAGGCAGATGCGGCGGAACCGATCGGCTTTGCGATAAGCGAGGCGGCTCCGATTCCCACAAGTATGGTGACGATAGGAGTAACAAGGATATCCACCCTGGTCTCCTTGGACACAGCCTTGCCGAATTCGGAGGCTATGATTGCGACAACAAGAACAGCCAGAGGACCACCGGCGCCTCCGAGCACATTAGTGGCATATCCCACAGGGATAAGAGAAAACAGAACCATCGGAGGAGCAGTCAGAGCATATCCGATGGCTGCAGCCATAGCCGGACCTACCATTGCTGAAGCAAATCCGCCGATAGTCAGATCGGAACCGCCCACAGAAGCGATGGGTTGTGTGAGGAAGCCTATATGCAGCTGGGTTCCGAGGGTGTTGAGTATGGTGCCTATAAGAAGGGTACAGAAAAGACCCTGAGCCATGGCGCTAAGCGCATCTATACCGTAACGCTTTGCAGAAAGAATGATGTTCTTTCTGACTAAAAATGCCTTAAATGCTTCCAAAATTACTTCCTCCGTATAAAAAACTGGTTTGTAATAATTAATGATCCTAATCGATCGTCAATGATTGCTGTTGATCGTTAATGGTCATCATTGATTGCTGTCGATCGTCAATGGCCGTCATTGAATGATGATGGTTGTCATGTGTCTTGACACCTGACAACATTATATTCTGTATAAAAATAAAGTCAATACAAAAATTGATTTTAAAGTGCAAAATAACTATAATTAGTTAAAATTATTGTTCAAACTGACTCAGAATGTAAGACTTTTTTTATATACTTGGAATTGAGGCGAAGCATGAATAAAGATCTGACTGTAGGAGACCCCGAAAAGGTTTTATGGAGATTTTGTATTCCGTTGTTCGGAAGCGTGATATTTCAACAGCTATATAATATTGCGGATTCATTGGTAGCAGGAAAGCTTATCGGAGAGAACGCCCTGGCGGCTGTAGGAAACAGCTATGAGATAACGCTCATATTTATAGCACTGGCATTCGGCTGCAATATGGGCTGCTCCGTGATAGTCTCAAGATTTTTCGGCGCGAAGGACTATCAAAGCATGAAGAGGGCTGTTTCTACCGCAATGATCTCCAGCGCAGTGCTGGTAGCTGTCATGATGATAACAGGCCTTATAACTGCTGGAGCATTGCTGAGACTGATCCAGACGCCTGAGGAGATCATGGCGGATTCCGCTCTCTACCTGAGGATCTACATCTGGGGACTTCCGTTCATGTTCTTTTATAACATATCGACCGGGATCTTTTCTGCCCTCGGGGATACAAAAACACCGTTTATTTTTCTGGCATTTTCCTCAACGGCTAATATACTGGCGGATATACTGTTTGTATCCGCTTTTCAAATGGGTGTGGCGGGGGTTGCCTGGGCTACCCTTATATGTCAGGGAGTAAGCTGCATACTGGCTGTTATAACTGTGATGAAAAGAATAGTCAGTATACCGGGAAATACCGGAGGCATATGGTTTTCGATGCAGCTGTTTAAAATGATCATCACAGTTGCGGTGCCGAGCATGCTGCAGCAGAGCTTCATATCTGTAGGAAATATAATCATTCAGTATGTTATCAACGGCTTCGGCGCAGGAGTCATCGCCGGCTATGCCGCAGGAGTAAAGCTCAATAATCTGGTGATAACATCGTTTACTACACTTGGAAACGGAATATCAAATTTCACATCCCAAAATCTCGGTGCGGGAAGGCAGGACAGAGTAAACGCCGGCTTCAGAGCGGGAATCAAGCTCGTCTGGTTGATATCCGTCCCTGTTGCCCTTCTGTATATGTTCGGAGGAAGACTGCTGCTGATGCTGTTTCTCGATAATCCGACCGAGACAGCATTGAATACAGGCATCATATTCCTGAGAATACTGTCGCCGTTCTATTTCTTTGTTTCAGCCAAGCTTATATCCGACGGAATACTGAGGGGCTCGGGACTGATGCGCGCGTTCATGATAGGAACCTTTTCAGATCTTATTATAAGGGTGGTTCTTGCTGTCGCACTTTCAAAAACAGCCCTGGGATCGACGGGCATATGGATATCCTGGCCGATAGGATGGGTGACCTCTACAATTATTTCAGTGATATTTTACAGGAGAGCTTATTCCGGAAAGAAGCAGAACATATAACTATTAGAAAATAACAATAAATACTTGATTTTTTGTTAGAAAGTGATAAATTACTCTTTCGGCGTCTGTATTGGTAAAAAGGGGAGAGGAAGCATACAGAACAAAGACGGTCGATGAAGCTGTTCGAATAGGGGTCGGTCAGCCTTCAAGATCGAAAAGAGGATTAATATGACATATTTATTCAATATTTCGCTGGCTCTTATGACAGGTCTGCTTATGACCCGTGTATTTGGAAAATGGCATCTGCCGGATGTGACCGCCTTCCTGATAGCAGGGGTCGTGATAGGTCCGTTCATGCTGGGCAGATTGTCAGCCGGAGACTATGGCTTCGGCACCGAGGAATCGGTAGAGGCGCTCGGAGTTGTCTCCAGTCTTGCCATGGGCTTTATAGCTTTTTCAATAGGCAACGAATTCAGGCTGAGTCAGCTGAAGAAGACCGGAAAACAGTCTCTGGTAATAGGTATCTTTCAGGCTGTTGCCGCGACAGCATGCGTGGATATCGTGCTTATCGCGCTTCATTTTGCGAGGCCTGACCTGATATCTATGCCTGCGGCGATAACGCTGGGAGCTATAGCCTCTGCAACGGCTCCTGCCACAACTATGGCAGTGGTCAGACAGTACAAGGCAAAGGGCGAGGTGACTGATCTGCTGCTCCCTATAGTGGCTCTGGATGATGCTGTCGGCCTTATGCTTTTTGCCGTATCCTTCGGAGTAGCGAGAGCTATGACGAACGGAAGCATAAGCATCATTTCGATGATAGTGGAGCCACTGCTTGAGATAGTCTGCTCTCTGGTGCTCGGTACGATCATGGGAGCAATACTGACAAAGCTGGAGACCATGTTCAACTCTAATACAAACAGACTGTCGATGACTATAGCATTTGTATTTATTACTATAGCTGTCTCATCAATGGAGTTTGAGCTTTTCGGCATCAGATTCGGTTTTTCATCCCTGCTGACCTGCATGATGCTGGGAACTGTTTTCTGCAATATATGTCCTCTGTCTGATGATCTGATGGAGAGGGCGGATAAATGGTCCAGCCCGGTGCTGTGCGCATTTTTCGTGCTGAGCGGCGCCGGACTTAAGCTGACGGTATTTACACAGCCTATGCTGATC
>JAQXPY010000014.1 GCA_029100885.1 Clostridiales bacterium
GAGGGTGATACCTCAAAGGTTACTCACAGAGCCATTGATGATATAGAGGAGCTGGTTGGTGAAAAGGGCTGTATTGTTGGCATGTCTCCGGTAAATAAGTTTACGGAAGAAAATGTCGAAAAGGAAATGTCGCTGATACTGACTGTATCCGTAGCGATGATATTTGTGATCCTGCTGCTCACTACTACCTCATACTTTGAACCTGTGCTGTTCCTCACGGTCATAGGAGCTGCAATCGCCATCAATAAGGGAACGAATATCATTTTGGGGGAAATATCCTATATCACCAACAATATCTCTGCGGTGATACAGCTTGCCACCTCTATGGATTATTCGATATTCCTGCTGCAGGCCTTCGAAAGAGAGCGTGAAAACGGGCTGGGAAAAACGGAGGCCCTGAAGGCCGGACTGATGACTACCATCAGAACGGTGCTGTCCAGCTCGCTTACCACATTTTTCGGATTTCTGGTGCTGGTGCTCATGCAGTTTAAGATAGGCATTGATATGGGCATAGTAATGTCCAAGAGCATACTGTGTTCATTGCTTATGGTGATTTTCTTCATGCCGGCACTGATCATAAGGTGGTCGGACAGGATAGACAGGACCAGACACAGACAGCTCCTGCCTTCCTTCAGAAAACTGTCGTCAGTGATATGCAAGGCAAGTCCTTTCATACTTGCGGCGGTCATGGTGCTGGCAGTTCCTATGTATACGGCACAGAGCATGAATGATTTCAGGTACGGTCCGGATGCCACGGGAATAGGCGTTAAGACAGATATATATCATCAGACACAGGAAATCGATGAAAGATTCGGAAGATCCAACCTTATCGTAGCTATTTTCCCGAACGAAGGAACTGTGAAGGAAAGGGAGCTGACAGAGGAGCTGGAGGAAAAGCCCTATGTAAAAAAGGTCATGGGAATGACAAGCTATCTGCCTGAGGGGGCATATGAGGATATACTACCTTCGAGTCTGACAGAGATGTTTCATAAGGATGGATTTACCAGACTTCTGATATATATAAAAACAAAGCCGGAAAGCAGTGCGGCATATCAGTATTTCGAAGAGATCAGGGAGATAATATCCGGATATTACGGAGCGGAAAATACATATCTTGCCGGCAACACGCCTACCACAGAGGATATGGAAAGGATATTAAAGGTGGATTACCGAAATATCAATGCTCTTGCAATGATAAGTATTTTTCTGGTCGTTGCGTTCTCCTTTAAATCGGCGGTAATCCCGATAGGGGCAATGATCCCGATCATGGCAGCCATATATCTGAATATGACATTTCCGTATCTTGCCGGCAAGGAACTGATATTTATTGCCTATGCAGTGGTATCCTGCATACAGCTTGGGTCCACTATAGACTACGCGATACTCACGATAGAAAATTACTCGCATATCAGGAGGTATGAGGAGGATAAAAATGCCGCTGCTGCCGAAATGATAGAGATGAGTCTGCCTTCAATGATCACATCAGGAGGAATACTGATCGTATGCGGCTATATCGTTTATTTCCTTTCTACCAGTCCGGCAATATGTGAGGTTGGACATCTGGTCGGAAGGGGAGCGGTCTTTTCTGTATTTTTTGTCACTGCACTGATGCCTCAGGTACTAAAGCTTATAGACAGGTTTATCGTCACGGATCCGGATCAGAGAAAACAGGAGAGAAGAGAGCGGATAAGATCGAGATTTATTAATGTCAAAGCATGCCGGAAAGGATGGCGTAAGAATGAAAAGAATAATGAAGCATGATTCTTTTGTAAGAATCGCAGCATTGTCGGCGGCGATGCTTCTGATGCTTACGGATATTGTGTATGCTCAGAATGTGAGCACTGCTGCGGCAGCCGGCAAAAACACTGTCGAATCGACTCAGCAGGGAGCCGATGTTGAAGAAAAGCTGTATATCAATATGGACAGCAGCGGCAGGGTGACGAAAGCAAATGTGGTGAAGGGGATAAACTTTTCTACAGGGCGCACGTATACGGATTACGGAAGCTATAAGACGATCGTCAATATGACAGACAGTCAGGAGCCTGCCGCAGGGAAGGATTATGTGACATGGGAGAGACCGGAAAAGGGAGGAAAACTCTATTTTCAGGGAGAGCTGGAACCAGAAAACATAAAGCTGCCATGGAGCTTTGAGGTCAGCTATAAGGTAAACGGTGTTCCCGTCACAGCTGAGAACACTGCCGGGGCATCAGGTGTTGTGGAAATAGATATCGATGCAATTCCGGACAGGAGTGTATCGAAATACATGCAGGACAATTACATGCTGATGGTACTTATTCCGATGGATTCATCCGAGGTCTACTCAACGGACGCACCGGGATCCATGGAGGCAAGCTTCGGCAATTACAGCGGTCTGGGATTTGAGGCGCTTCCGGGACAGGAAAAGCACTTTGAAGCAAGAATAGGAACCGAATGCTTTGAGTCCATGGGTGTTATGATGATCATGACTCCTGTTACGGTCAGCGATCTGGAAAAGGTCAGAGATCTCAAGGAAATAGAGGATAAATACAGAGATAATACAAATGCCATGCTCGACAGCATGGAGGCGATCATGGATAATGTTTCCGATATGTCCTCACAGCTGGAAAGGACAAATCAGGCGCTGGATGAGCTGGCAGGCGCTAAGAGCAAGATAGATGCAAACAGAACGATAATATTTAACGGTGTGGATCTTTCGCTTCAGGAGGTAAGAGATCTGACGGCGCTCATGGAACCTCTGGATGCTTCGGCAAGAACAGCCCAGTGGATGGTATACGACCTTAACCAAAAGCTTAACAATACGAACAATCATATTCAGAATGTCAATTCCGTGATGGGAACCTTAAGCAAAAAGCTGAGATCCCTGTCAACCGAGATGGCTTCGACAAATACATACAGTATCGACAGCATAGCCGGAGATCTGGAGCTGACACAGGCAGCTTTAGATGAGCTTATGGGAAGCCTTCTGGCAGGAGGCATAGCTGTAGAGAATCTCAAGGCGATCACGGGGTCGGCGGATTTTGAAAACGGAATAAACAATGCGGGAATAGAAAATGCAAAGATCAGCGCATATGATCAGGCATCGGAATACCTGCCGGCTCCGGTGATAGCCGCCATAAATCTCGCATATCCGGATCTGAATGCGGTTACATTGGAAATGCTTCCTGCCATGCAGCCCCAGATAGCGCTGCTGTTGGACATATACAGCCTTCTGAGCGATCCGGGAG
>JAQXPY010000015.1 GCA_029100885.1 Clostridiales bacterium
CTTTCGGTGATAGTGCTTAAGATGCTCGACTCTCTCAACCAGGTGGCCAAAGAGAAGGACAGGCTGGTCGAGATTGCGGTGGATGGCCGCATCGATGACGAGGAGATTCGGGATTTCGTCAGCATCCAGGAGAAGCTCGACCGGATATCCGTGACTGTCGACACGCTCAGACTGTGGGCGGACAAAATGCTCGCGGAGGGCTCGATCAACATGGAGGTCTACAACACTTACAGATCCAAATAAATCGCATCTGCTGCTTCAACCTGCAGCATGCCGCGCAGCTCTCGGGAGACGAGGGCTGTTTTATTTTGCACTTTTTGCACGAATAAGGGGCGCTATTCTGCGGAAGGTGTTCTGTATCGGAGGGCCGAGCGCGGATAGAATTAGCTCAGCAGATCAGCGAACGGAGGTGGTGACGATGGACACCAGAAACAGGCTGGCTATGATCAGGCTTTACGAGAGACTGAAGGCGAGCCCCGGTTTTGCCAGGGAGCTCGGAGTGCAGGTGAGTTTTCGGGCAAAAGGGCAGGACGGCAGCCGCAAGTGTAACAGATAAACTATCTATATCATAAAAAGGAGAAAAGAAAGATGTATTTATTACTGGGTATAATTATTCTGCCAATTTATGTATTGTGGTTGCTGGCTAAAGACGCTTAAGCTGATGCTGGTGATAGATAAGCAGACAGATGGGATTATTTGATTCGAACTTGTTCAAAAATCACTTGCTTAAGAATATAAGGAGATAGATTTATGATAAAGAAGTTAACAACATTGGTAGTTATTGTGGCGGTAGCGGCAGGGGGATTTATGGCGTATAAGCATTTCTCCGAGTCGAAGGTGTCAAAGATTCCGCTTCAGACGGTTCTGCAGGATGCGTCAGATCTAACAACTCAGACTCTGGTGATAACGGATTGCTTCGAGGATATCAAGGGCGACATTCCTCTGCTGACAAAGAACAAGTACATCGTAAAATACAGAGGAACTGTTGATGCGGGGCTGGATCTGGCAGAAGCTGAGGTAAGCGAGGATTCAGGCAGCATCAGGGTAACCATTCCTCATTGCGCAATTGATGAGCAGAGTGTCAATGTAAGGGCGGAGGATATCGAGCCGATGGATGCGAATTTCGCCATCTTAAATCCGGACGAAAAGTCTGTTCTTGAGCTCGAAAAGAGAGCCGAAGCAAGAGCGCTGAAATACGCAAAATCCGAGGAGTCCGGCCTGCTGGCAGCGGCAGATCAGAATGCAGTTAATATCATTAAGAGCCTGTTCGTTGCGGCAGCAGACGGCAGGGAGATAATAGTGGAGTTTAAGTAGGATTCTAACAAAAGGAGTGACAAGGCAAACAATAATATGCTTTTATACACAGCTCTCGGAGATGGGGGCAGTTATTATTTGGCAATTTTTGCCTGAATAACGGGATTTATTCTACACAAGATGTTATGTTTTGATTGATGGATAGAGACTATTATATGTGTAAATCAACGTAGAAATGAATGTAGTTTTCATCTCTCAAAATGATGAATCCGAATATAATGAAAAGGAAAGAGGTGCAACATGGGTTATTGTAAATCAGCAAAGGTTCCTGACACTCCTTGGCATGTTGGTTATCCAAAGATGTCAGAATATGATTCAAGAAGGCACAAGGCAAGATGCTATTATTACTTCTGTGGATGGTGCTGTTACGGATCATGTAACTGTAAAGGATCAACTCACTGCGAGCGCTATACCGAATCCGAACCTAATCCACATAATCCATATCGAGATTGGGAATTTCATGAAGAAAACGAGCAATCGTACTATGAAAATCCTAAGGTTGAAAAATTTAAGTTTAAGGGGAAGCAGTACTCCAAAATATATGTTAATGCACATGAGTCAATCCTAGTTCCATACAAAAAGGATTTGCCAAAAGAATTGGCGCAAAAGTATATCAAAGAGTACAAACAGCAATAATTAAGTTAGAACTATTAGGATGAGGGGCTGACTCAGATGGGTCTTGAAGAAAATAACGAATAACGTAATGGAAGGCTGCCGTCAGAGGAACACACATTCCTGCAACGGCAGTTTTCATTTTCTTTTGTGCTGCAAGTTGAAGCGGAACGCATTGCGATTGGCCGAATACTGTCGAAGGACACGTAATTAACATTGTCAAACATCTGCATGTATGGTATTTTCTGGCTTGAAAAAGGTTTTTGTGGCAGAGGGCGAGGGATTATTGAATATTTTGCCGGAAAATGGCATAATTCTTTCAAACGATT
>JAQXPY010000016.1 GCA_029100885.1 Clostridiales bacterium
TGCTGCCTGTGAAGCCTTCGAGGCTGCAGGTATCCGGGGTTATGTGTCCGACTTTGCTTCTGATTTTACCTGCATGGAGGTTTTGCAGGGCATTTCGATCCCTGCGCTTCAGAGTATAGAGGGTCGTAAATGGCGTCAGCAATATGAGAGCGGTATCACCAATCAACTGTCAGAAGAGGTGTGGCTGCCTGTTTTTGAGAACTTTTTCGATTTTAAGGAGAAGGTCGGTCTGGGAGCGGAGGATGCCTCTTATCCAAACAGAATACCTAAGGACATGTTCAGCGAGGGTAAAGCTGCAATGTACCGCGGCACAGGTGCGGATGTTATTACCTTCCCCGGCCGTGGCGGGGATGAGGTGCTGCTGATGCCTTATTTTGGTCAGACGGAGCAGGATAGCTGGTATCTGACTTATCCAACCTTCCAGATCGCAGCCTCCAACAATGGTATGGATGACCCGGAAAGGGAAAAGCTGATTCTGGACATCATGACAGCCATGGTCAATCAGGAGGGACAGGATCATATCTCCTACGGCAAGAACATGGTGCCTTATAAAAAGGATGTCACTCTGGAACTGATGCCGGAGCTGGATAACCTGAAGCCTTATATTGAGGAGAATAAGCTGTACATCCGTCTGGCCTCCAACGAGATGTTCCGTATTTCCAGGGATGTAGTGCAGATGATCCTGAATGACGAAGTGAAGACGGCGCAGGAGGCACTGGCCGCATTCAATAAAGAACTGGCAGGAGAGGAGCCCGGCACCGAGATAGTCGCCCATATCGATACAAGTTATTCCAACGATTTTACACCGGAGCACGGCAATCAGGCGGCATCCGCTGTTGCCAATACCATACGGAAGCTCTCCGGCTACGATCTGGTGTTTATACAGGCCTGCTATGTTGCCAATGACATCTATGCCGGCGACTATTCCCAGAAGGATCTTGGCTATATTGCGAAAAATGACGGCGGCTGGCCGGGACTGATGGAGCTGACCGGCGATCAGATCTATACCCTTGTGGAAACTACCCTCTCCCTGACCGGCAACCGCGGCGCAGTCTGCAATGACAGCACCCTGTATGTTTCCAGCGGCTTTGAAATGGACATCACAAAGACAGACAGCGGTTATACCTTGAATGCTCTGACTATGGACGGCAAGGAACTGGATCGCAATAAAACCTATTCTTTTCTGCTCTATGGCGACAGGGACTGGTATATGCCCGAGGTCATGGAGAAGATGGGAATTTCTGAAGTAGACACGACCGGTCTAAAGGCAGAAGGATACCTTATAAAGTGCCTGGTGGAAGAAGGTGGGCAGCTGGAAGCGCCTACAGATTACATTATCCTGAGATAAATCGTGTACAGATCGCAGACATGCTCATGCGATAAATTGCGTATAGGTCGCAGACATGCGGGCAGAAAAAGAGATTCTGGGAGAGCACGCATATGAAAGTGAAAAAACAGATAACAAAATACCTTTTGCCCGTCGCGCTTGTGATGGTTTTAGTTTCTGTTCCGACATTTGGAGTATTCTTCATGCGCAAGTCCTTGATGAAACTGACGGTCGAGGAGCGTTCAAACCAGCTGGAGGAAATGGTCACCCAGATCCGGGCAAATCTGGACAGTGGTCTTCAGACCCATTGGAATCTTGTGGCAGGAATGAATCAAGCCGCACAAGGAATTCATTTCAATAACAGTCAGGAAGTTTCTGATAATATAGTACATATGGAAAATGATTTCCGTACCGATCTGTACGGATGCCGGGTGATGCTTTTAGATGAGCAGGGCACAGCATATCTGAGCGATGGTCCTGCAGGTATCTGGTATGATGTCAGCCATCTGTTGGACGGGGGAAAACGCCACACCTTTGTTTCAGAAACCGATACGATTGAGGGGAGCTTTCTGGTGTTTTCACAGGAACTGGATTCCCCCATCACGATGGGAGAGAATCACGTCCGTTTCACCCATATCGTGCTGCTGAAGGATATCCAAACCGTGAAACAGTATTATACAACCACGACATACGGCGGTAAGGCAGCGACCTACATTATCAAGAAGAACGGAACACTGGCATATTTTGATGCGGACAGTGACGATGTGATAGGTGCCCGGAATATCTACAAGGCGCTGGAAGAAGCGGAGTATATTCAGGGGCGAAGTTTCGAGATCATCAAAGATCAACTGGACAGAGAGGGAATTGTAGCTGCGAATATCATGCTGAATCAGACCGAATATTGCTATTGCCTGACTGCGCTGAATAACTACGACATGACGCTGATGCTTCTTATCCCTGCTGACTGCGTGGCGGTCAGCACCATGGACATGATGAATTCTACTATTCGGACACAGACGATCTTCATTTCCGCTATGGCACTGCTGATGCTGCTGGTACTCTTCGGTTTGATCAAATTACAGCGCAGCAGCCAGATGGTGAAGCTGGAGCAGGAGACGAACAAGGAACTGAATCGTCTGCGTGCGGAGGCAGAAACGGCCAACGCCGCAAAAAGCATCTTTCTGAGCAATATGTCCCACGACATCCGGACACCATTGAATGCCATCATCGGCTTTACCAACATTGCGCTGAAGCAGAATCCAGGATCCGAGGTCAAAGCCTGTCTGGATAAGATCAGCGGCAGCTCGGAGCATTTGCTTGCACTGATCAATGATGTGCTGGACATCAGCCGCATCGAAAGCGGCAAGGCTCAATTCACACCTGCACCGGTTGATATTGCTGAAGTATCGGAATCTGTGCTCGCCATCATGCACGGCTACCTGTCAGATCGTGATATCAACTTTCAAACCGATTTGGGGCAGCCGCAAACGCGCTATGTTCTGACCGATGCTGTGCGGGTTCGTGAGGTGCTTGTAAACATTCTCGGAAATGCAGTGAAGTTTACGAATGACGGTGGTACCGTTACCTATGCGGTAAGTTACCGGCCCGGAGAAGATGAACACTTCATCTGGGTACGATATCGGATTTCCGATACTGGAGTTGGTATGTCCGAAGGATTTATTGATCATATATTTGATGAGTTTTCCCAGGAAGAGCATGATGCCAGAACGCAGTACAAGGGCACCGGTCTGGGTATGACCATCACAAAGCGGTATGTAGATATGATGGGAGGAACGATCAGCGTTGAGAGCAAAAAGGGCGTTGGTTCAACCTTTACGGTTGAGCTGCCTATGGAGATCGCGGATTCCGAAGTAAAGCATACTGATTTTTCAGTTGGCAAAGTGGACTTCAACGGTTTGAAGGTTCTTCTGGCCGAAGACAATGACCTGAATGCAGAGATCGCAATTGTTCAGCTGGAGGAATTGGGAATGCGGATTACCAGGGCTGTCGATGGCGAAGAAGCGGTCAGATGCTTTGCTGAAAATCCACAAGAGACATTCGATATCATTCTTATGGATGTTATGATGCCGAAGATGAATGGTTATGAAGCAACAAAAACCATTCGAAGTATGCAAGACCGCCCGGATGCCGCCAGAATCCCTATCATCGCCATGACAGCGAACGCCTTTGCCGAGGATGTACAGGCCTCTCTGGATGCCGGAATGAACGGTCATCTGTCAAAGCCGATTGTGATAGATGAAGTGATCAAAACCATTGCACGGAGCATGTGTCAATAGGTTGCCAAAAGTTGTCAAAAGGGACGGTTCTCATTGACAACATTCTGTCAAAAGGGACGGTTCTCACTGACAACATTCTGTCAAAAGGGACAGTTCTCACTGACAACATTCAAAAGACAGTATGTGACAAAAAGAACCGTCCACGTTGACACCCGTTGACACCCGGCCTAATGAGAGGAGAGACATCATGACAATATTCTATTTTGTATTGTTTTTGATATCGTTTATTTACATGTTCCTTCTTCTGTTCCGGTTCGGGCAGAGTGCATCGGTATACTACTATTTGTTATCCGTATGTATTATTCTCATCAACTTTGGCTATTGGCAGGAGAGCATTGCTGCGACCCTGGAAGCAGCGATGACTGCCTCCAGGGCCACTTATCTTGGTTCGGCATTTGTATGCTATTTTATGGTTTGCAGTATTGCCCAGCTCACGAAAACAAAGCTGCCCCCGGCGGTTCACTGCATCGGTGCAGGCATGGGGATCCTGGTTTTATTGCTGGCAATGACAATCGGTTATTCCGGTATTTATTACAAGAGTGCGCAGTTAATGCACAGCAATGGATTTTCATATACTGTCAATGAATACGGTCCGATGCATGCGATATTTGTTGTGGAGATCATTCTGTGGCTGTTGTTTGGAATCGTAATAGTGCTCATCGCCTTTACAAAAGGTAAAAAGGTTTCATATATTTCATGCATCGGTTCGCTGGCTGTGATGGCAAGCGTGGCCGTTGTATATTTTATCAGGGGAAGCGTCTGTTCCATGCTGCCGTTGGCCTATGATGCTGGCTTTGCGGTGATACTGTTTTTGCTTCTTAGGATCAGTCTGTATAATCCTATTGGTCTGTCGGAGCAATTCATTAAAGACAGCCTGGAGTATGGATTTATTTCATTTGATTCCAAAGGGCACTTTCTGGATGGGAATTCTATTGCGAGAAAATGGTTTCCTGAAATCAATGATCTGAAGATCGATCGTCTGATTCCGTCCTACCATACTGATTTTCTGAAACAGGTCCATGATTGGATCGACGGTCATGATGATGAAGCAGTTCATTTTTTCCATTGCGGAGAACAGATCATTGAAGCAAAGAAAATAATTCTTCCGATCAGGAAGAAAAAGACCATGCTTTATATTCAGCTTCGTGATGATACGAAGCAGCAAAAATACCTGGAGCATATTGAAAATAAAAACTTTGATCTTAAGCACGATATTGCATTTAAAACTCATAAAATCGAACAGCTTCGGGAAGATATTATCATCGGGATGGCAAGTATCGTCGAAAACAGAGACTCAAACACCGGAGGTCATATCCGCAGAACCAGCGATATTGTCCGTGTATTTGCCGAACATCTGATGGAGAACGGAAGCCTTCCTGAATTGACCGAACATGCGGTGGATTGTATTATCCGTTCGGCTCCTCTGCATGATTTCGGCAAGATTGCGATCCCGGACGCGATTTTGAATAAACCTGGCAAATACACACCTGAAGAGTTTGAGGAAATGAAAAAACATCCTGTTCAGGGTGCGGCTATCGTGGACAGGATCCTTCAAAACTGCGAGGATACCCAGCTCAAAAGTATTGCATGCAATATTGCCCATTATCACCATGAAAAATGGGACGGCAGCGGGTATCCCGACGGACTCAAGGGAGAGGAGATCCCGGTTGAGGCACGAATCATGGCGCTGGCTGATGTGTTTGACGCTTTGGTCAGCAAACGGGTTTACAAGGAGCAGTTCAGCTTTGAAAAGGCATTTTCAATCATTCGGGAATCGTCAGGAAGCCATTTTGATCCTTTTCTTTGCGAGCAGTTTGCGGCCTGCAGAGACAGTCTGATTGCGATATACTCTACGGATCAGGATCTTTTATGACAAGCAAGAGTGAAAAGGCATAATCTTTTATGACAAGCAAGAGTGAAAAGACATAATCTTTTGTGACAAGCATGATTGAAAAGACATATTATAAAACAACTGTTGAATCCGGGATCGGAAAGCTCACACTCGGAAGCGACGGTGACAGCCTGATCGGCTTATGGACAGAGGGGCAAAGGTTTTTTGGCGGAACGGTGCCGGGTGAAATGCTTCCAAATGACGATCTGGATGTATTTACTGTTACGAAATACTGGCTGAACAGATATTTTGATGGGAAAAAGCCGCAGATCTCCGAACTTCCCATTGCTCCAATCGGCGGAGAGTTTCGCCGTGCGGTGTGGACAATGCTTACAGAAATCCCTTACGGAGAAGTGATCACATACGGAGAGCTGGCTAAAAGAATCGCCGGACAGCGTGGAATTGAAAGGATGTCTGCCCGGGCGGTCGGCGGAGCGGTGGGGCACAATCCGATCTCCATAATTATCCCGTGTCACAGAGTAGTGGGAGCTGACGGCAATCTAACCGGGTTCTCCGGCGGCATTCATATGAAGCTGCAGCTGCTTCGGCATGAAGGTGTTGATATAAGCGGGTTTTATGTTCATAAAAGATAATAGCTCATGTAATGTGTTGATATAAGCGGGTTTTATATTCCTAAAAGAAGACTGCTCATTCTGCCTAAGGTTTTACGGATTCTGTTGTAACAGGCGCCGAACCAAGTGCGAATTAAATCATTCTGCCTAAGGTTTTACGGATTCTTTACATACACCGGGTGTATAATATCATAGACAGATGAAGCGTGTTCAATGTCCAAAACAATACTTGAATTACAAGGAGATTATAAAAATGTGCACAGCAGCTACATATAAAACAAAAGACCACTATTTCGGCAGAAATCTCGACTATGAATACTCGTTTAATGAAACGGTAACCGTGTGTCCGAGGAAAAAAGCTCTGCCGCTTAAATACCTGCCGGAGATGAAGACGCATTATGCCATGATAGGAATGGCATATGTAGTAAATGATTTTCCGCTGTATTATGATGCAACGAACGAAAAGGGCCTCAGCATTGCGGGACTTAACTTTCCGGGCAATGCTTATTACAGAAAACCTGATCCCGAGAAAAGGTATAATATCGCGACCTATGAGTTTATACCATGGCTTCTCGGAATATGCGGCAGCGTCAGGGAGGTAAGAGAAATACTCAAGGATACCGTGCTGACGGATGATGCCTTCAGCCCGGAGCTTCAGCCGTCTACGCTTCACTGGCTGATCGCAGACAGAAATGAGGCTGTTGTTTTTGAACAGACTGAGAAGGGCGGATTTATCTTCGATGATCCGGTGGGAGTTATGACAAACAGTCCGACCTTTGATTATCAGCTGCTTCATCTTCAGGACTATATGGGAGCATCCGCCGGGCTTCCGGAAAACAGGCTGATACCGGGAATGGAAATGAAGCCATACAGCAGAGGAATGGGCGGCTTCGGTATTCCGGGAGATCTGTCTTCAGCTTCCAGATTCGTAAAATGTGCATTTACAAAAACGAATTCACTATCAGGGGATTCGGAGAGTGAAAGCATCAGTCAGTTCTTCAAGATCCTTGGCTCAGTGGAGCAGCAGAGGGGGTGCTGTGTTCTCGGAACCGATGACAAAGGTGACAGTGTCTGCGAATATACGATCTACAGCTCCTGCTGCAATACCGACAGAGGAATATATTATTACACAACATATGAGAACAGTCAGATAACGGGAGTTGACATGCACCGCGAGGATCTGGAATCCGACAGTCTGATTTCCTATGAGCTTGTAAAGGGACAGCAGATCAGGATGATGAACTGAAGCCAATTCCTTAGCCAACTCCTTTACTTTAAATCGTTAAAATGATAGAATCTTGGTAGTCGCCCTGTCTTTGGGCGGCTGCCGGGATTTTTTTTGTATTTCGATCGCGAATTCCGAACTGCAAATGCCGAACCGTAGACGCCTGGTGGCTGCGATTCTCAGGTCTTAAGGCGTCGGCGACGGTCGGAATTTTAACGGATAAAAGCCGGATACCGAAAGAACCCGAGGACACGATATTCATAACCGGATTTTAGAGGTGAATATTATGAGTAAATCAGAGAAGAAAAAAAGCCTGAACATGTATAAGGCGATCCTCTCGCTGAAGGATCTGAAGGAGTGCCAGGAGTTTTTTGAGGATATATGTTCCATGAGCGAACTGTATTCCATGGAGCAGCGCTACGAGGTAGCTGAAATGCTGCAGGAGGAGAAGGTATACACTGAGATCATGAAGGAGACCGGAGCCAGCTCGGCCACAGTCAGCCGCGTTAAGCGCATGCTGTTTTACGGAACAGGATGTCTTGACAGGATCATGAAGAGACTCAGGTCTAATGAGAGTGAATGATCTTCGGATACGAGTAAGCATATCAGGGATATAATGCGGAATGAAAAACCGCTGCAAATAAATAACAGGTTAGGAGAATACTAATGAAACAGTTAATGCTGGGCAACAAAGCATTTGCCAGAGGTCTCTATGAGGCGGGCTGCTGCGTTGTATCAAGCTACCCGGGAACACCGAGTACAGAGGTGACAGAGGAAGCGGCAAAATTTGATGACATCTATTGTGAGTGGGCGCCTAATGAAAAGGTTGCAATGGAGACAGCATTCGGAGCGAGTCTTGCTGGCAGGAGAAGCTTTTGCGGAATGAAGCATGTGGGACTGAATGTGGCTGCTGATCCGCTGTATACCTGCTCATATACAGGAGTGAATGCGGGTATGGTCATCTGCGTTGCGGATGATGCAGGTATGCATTCTTCACAGAATGAACAGGATTCGAGACACCATGCCATAGCTGCCAAGGTCCCTATGCTGGAGCCGTCGGACTCTGCAGAGGCTCTTGCCTTCGCCAAAGCGGCCTTTGAGCTTTCGGAGGAATACGATACTCCGGTCATCATCAAGATGTGTACCAGAGTAGCCCATTCCCAGAGCGTGGTCGAGACAGCCGACAGAGTTGAGCTTCCGGTAAAGAAATACGAGAAGAACATTGCAAAGTACGTAATGATGCCGGGCAATGCTATCCGCAGACATCCTGTCGTTGAGGACAGAATGAAGAGACTCGCTGAGTATGCAGACAGCTGTCCGTTCAACAGAGTTGAGATGGGTGATACCTCTATGGGAATCATCACTGATTCCACCTCATATATGTACGCAAGGGAGGTATTCGGGGATAAGGCCAGTATTCTTAAGATAGGCATGGTCAATCCGCTGCCTGTGGGTCTTATCAGGGACTTTGCGGCAAAGGTAGACAGGCTGGTCGTGATAGAAGAGCTGGATCCGATCATAGAGAATCACTGCAGGCAGCTGGGACTTGATGTTGTCGGCAAGGATGTATTCCCGATAAACGGAGAATTTTCACAGAACCTTATTGCCGAGAAGCTCGGAATGCCGGTACCTGCGGGAGTTAAGCTTGAAGAGCAGCTTCCGGTACGTCCTCCTGTTATGTGTGCGGGATGTCCTCACAGAGGCATATTCTATACTCTCTCAAAGAACAAGGTCACAGTTCTCGGAGATATCGGATGCTATACCCTCGGCGCTGTTGCACCGCTGTCCTCTATCGAGATGACTCTCTGCATGGGAGGCTCCATCAGTGCGACCCACGGCTTCAACAAGGCTCTCGGCAGGGAAAGCGAGGGCAGGACAGTGGCGGTCATCGGAGATTCCACATTTATGCACTCCGGTATGACAGGTCTTGCAAATATCGCATACAATCAGAGCAACTCCACGGTCATCATTCTGGACAATTCAATCACCGGAATGACAGGACACCAGCAGAATCCAACCACCGGATATAATATCAAGGGAGACCCGGCAGGAAAGATCGATCTTGAGGCGCTTTGCAGAGCTATGGGCTTTGAGAGAGTCCGCATCGTGGATCCTTATGATCTTAAGGAATGTGACACTGTCATTAAGGAGGAGCTGGCAGTTGACGCGCCGTCGGTGATCATCAGCCGCAGACCATGCGCTCTGCTCAAGTATGTCAAGCATAAGAAGCCTCTTATCGTGGATAATGACAGATGCGTGGGCTGCAAGTCCTGCATGCGCATAGGATGTCCTGCCATCAGTATGAAGAACGGCAAGGCGGCAATAGACACAACGCTTTGCGTAGGCTGCGGAGTATGTCAGCAGCTTTGCGGAACAAAGGCACTGATTTCAGGGGAGGAATAAGCTATGACAAAGAATGTAATGATAGTCGGCGTCGGCGGTCAGGGTTCTCTTCTGGCCAGCAAGCTGCTCGGACATATACTGCTTCAGGAAGGATATGATGTAAAGGTCTCAGAGGTTCACGGAATGAGCCAGAGAGGCGGCAGCGTTGTGACATATGTTCGTTTTGGAGAGAAGGTATATTCACCGATCATAGATAAGGGAGAGGCGGATTTTATCATTTCCTTTGAGCAGCTGGAGGCGGCAAGATATCTGGAGTATCTGAAGCCGGAGGGACGAATAGTTACCAATATTCAGAAGATAGATCCGATGCCGGTCATTATCGGCGCGGCAGAATATCCTGAAGATCTCATAGGTAAAATGCAGGCAAAGGGAGTAGCCGTAGACGCCATGGACTGTCTGTCCCTGGCAGAAGAGGCTGGCTCCTCAAAAGCAGTAAATATCGTACTGATGGGAAGACTCTCAAGATACTTCGATTTTCCGGCCGAGACCTGGGAGAAGGCTATAAAGGAGCTGGTTCCGGAGAAGTTTACAGAGCTCAACCTTAAGGCCTTCGCACTCGGACGCGGAGAATGATCAATAAAGGATAAAACAACAGAGCGCTGCGGCGCTCAAAAATATTATGAAAGGGAACGACCACGATGACAAATTATTACCAGCCGGAAATTGAAACAATGCCGAGAGAAGAACTTGAGAAGCTCCAGAGTGAGAGACTGGTTGCACAGGTCAGACATGTCTATGACAATGTAAAGATGTATCATGACCGTATGTTTCAGGCAGGCATAAAGCCGGAGGATATTCACGGCATTGAAGATCTGCATAAGCTTCCGTTTATTACAAAGGATGACCTGAGAGATCAGTATCCATACGGAATGTGCGCCGTGCCGCTGTCTGATTGTGTGAGAATACAGTCGACCAGCGGAACGACAGGAAGAAGGGTCGTTGCCTTTTATACCATGGATGACCTCAGGATCTGGGAGGAATGCTGTGCCAGAGCCATAGTTGCCGCAGGAGGAACAAAGAATGATGTTGTTCATGTCAGCTACGGCTACGGACTGTTCACAGGAGGTCCGGGACTTAACGGAGGCTCACATCTTGTAGGCAGCCTTACGCTTCCTATGTCCTCGGGAAATACAGACAGACAGCTGCAGTTCATGACCGATCTCGGCTCCACGATCCTCTGCTGCACTCCTTCCTATGCTCATTTCCTCGGCGAAGAGATAAAGGCAAGAGGCTTAAAGGACAAGATCAAGCTGAAGGCCGGCATCTTCGGAGCTGAGCCTTGGACAGAGGAGATGAGGCACGATATCGAGGAGCTTCTCGGAATCAAGGCTTATGATATCTATGGACTGACAGAGATCTCCGGACCTGGCGTATCCAGTGAATGTGAGGCTCAGGCCGGCATGCATATCCAGGAGGATCATTTCATTCCTGAGATCATCGACCCTGATACGGGAGAGGTGCTTCCTGACGGTCAGGTGGGAGAGCTGGTATTCTCCTGCATCACAAAGAAGGCATTCCCGCTTCTCCGCTACCGTACAAGAGACCTTTGCTATCTTACCCATGAGAAGTGCTCCTGCGGCAGAACTCATGCCCGCATGCACAAGCCTATGGGCAGAAGCGATGATATGATCATCGTAAAGGGAGTCAATGTATTCCCGTCCCAGATCGAGACTGTTCTGCTCAAGCTCGGATATCTGGCAAACTACATGATCTATGTTGACCGTATCGGAACAAAGGACAGCATCGAGGTTCATGTGGAGCTTACACCTGAGATGGCGAAGGATGAGTATCCGGATATCCCGAGAAGAGAGAAGAAGATTGCAGCAGAGCTCAAGTCCATGCTCGGAATCGCAGTGGATGTCAGAGTCGTACAGCCTCAGACCATCCAGCGAAGCGAGGGCAAGGCAGTCAGGGTTCAGGACAAGAGAAATCTCTATAAATAAGTCAGAAGATCGTCATGTATTGAT
>JAQXPY010000017.1 GCA_029100885.1 Clostridiales bacterium
GCATATTTCTGATAAAACAAAAAATCCGCAAATACGTTATTTACCGTATTTGCGACCTTTTTGCAACCTTTAAAAATACGCATATCACTGATCTCGATGTTTGTCGGGTAGTCGATGTATGTAAAGTTAGCTATCTGATTCCTGTCTCTGTCGTCTTCAAAACCGATTGACGTAAGGTAGTTTTTCGGGAAGATGTGATGCTTATCGATGGAGCTTTTGCTTCCGCTGCTTCCGATAGTGAAGAACTGAGAAAGCGGCGTTGTACTAAAGAGCATCACATTATAGTTTATGACCGGGACTGCATTGAGTTCAAGCTGAAATGCGGGCTAACGCTGAAGGAAGTGCTGTGATGGGACATACGCCATACGGATACCGTATCGAAAACGGTGCTGCTGTGATAAACGAAGCTGAAGCAGAGTGTGTCAGACGCATTTTCGATAACTACATCAGCGGAATGAGCCTTGCTGAATCGGCAAAAGCCGCAGGTCACCCTGTCGTTCACAGCAGCGTAAAACGAATACTAAGCCGAGAGTGCTATTGCGGTGATGATTTTTACCCTGCAATTATTGATGCCACAGTATTTCACAGAGCGAACAACGAACTGAAACGGCGGGCTGATAATAAGAACCAGACAGGCAAAACAAGAAGAATAATACCAAAGCCTGAAACGGAGTTCACGTTCTCTCCCCCGCAGACACAGTATAACGATCCATACGAACAAGCCCAGTACCTATACAGCCTCATAGAAAGTAAGGTGGTCAAATGGCAAAAGTAACGGAAATACCGGCAAAAAAGCAGATCGGCAGTCTGGCTCAGAAAAAAGAAGTCCGCAAGCTGCGTGTGGCTGCATATTGCCGTGTTTCCACAAATTATGAAGAACAGGCGTCCAGTTATCAAACGCAGATAGAACACTATACCGATGTGATCGAGAAAAACCCGGACTGGATACTCGCCGGCATATACGCAGATGACGGTATCAGCGCAACATCGACAAAGAACAGAGAGCAATTCAATGAAATGATCAGAGCCTGTAAGGACGGAAAGATCGACATGATCATTACAAAATCCATCAGCCGTTTTGCCCGTAACACTGTGGACTGCCTGAACTACATTCGTGAGCTTAAGGCTCTGAATATCCCGGTATTCTTTGAAAAGGAATCCATAAATACAATGGACGCCAAGGGCGAAGTCCTTATAACCATTATGGCTTCCCTCGCCCAGCAGGAATCCGAATCACTCAGTCAGAATGTAAAGATCGGTATCAAGCACCGTTTTCAGCAGGGAAAGGTCATGGTCAATGCAAACTGCTTCCTCGGGTACGATAAGGATGAGGACGGACATCTTGTTATAAACCCGGAACAGGCAGAAATTGTGAAGCGCATTTTCCGTGAATATCTTGAGGGCGCAAGCTGTCAGCAGATCGCAAGAGGTCTTGAACGGGACGGCATACTGACTGCACGGGGCAATACCAGATGGTACGACAGCGCGATCAGGCGCATCCTTGAAAATGAAAAATATATGGGCGATGCACTCCTGCAAAAGACATATACTGTGGATTTTCTTAACAAAAAACGTTCTAAGAATAACGGGGATATTCCGCAGTACTATGTTGAGGACGATCATGAAGCAATTATCCCGAAGGAGCTTTTTATGAAAGCGCAGGAGGAAATGGCACGGCGAGGCTCTCAGTTGGACTGTAAGGGGCGGAAGCGCGGATTCAGCTCCAATCACTGCTTTACAGGACTGGTTTACTGTGCCGAATGCGGAGAGCAGTTCCGCAGGATCCATTGGAACAACCGCGGCTGCAAGTCTGTTGTGTGGAGATGCATCACAAGACTGGATAAAACAGGTGACTGCGGCGCACGAACCGTATACGAGACGGAACTGAAAAACGCCTTTGTAGATGCCCTGAACAACCTTATATCCGACAGTGACTCATATATCCCCGTCCTGCAGAACAATATCGCATCAGTCCTGATGACAATGAATCCGGAGTCCGCCGAAAGTATTCAGACTAGGATCAGTGCGCTTCAGCAGGAGATCATCGACAAAGCTAGCCGTCAGGAAGACTACAGCGAAGCTGCACAGGAGGTGCTGAGACTCCGTCAGCAGAAAGAAAACGCCCTGCAGAATGATACTTCCCGAAATGAGCGGCTTGACAGGATCCGTGAGCTGCAGGAGTTTATCGCAGCGCAGCCCAGTGAAATCACAGAATTTGACGAGAGCCTTGTGAAGCAGCTGCTGTCAAAAGTGACTGTTTTTGAAGGCAAACTCGTATTTGAATTCAAATCGGTCGTAACGGTTGAAATTGAAAACTGAATACTGCTCTTTCCCCTCCTCCGGTTTAATGATCGCCGGCGGAGGGGATTTTTTGTTTTACGCTGCTTCGGCCTTAAACAGTTCAGGATTGTCTGTAGGATTGACAAGTAACTGATAGCATCTTTTTCTACCGTCCTTATCAGAGCTGTCAAGGATCTTCAGCCATGCAAGCTGATGCAGTGTTGCACTCATATGACTTTCGCTATAATCCAGCTTTGCGGCGACCATTTCTATAGAAAAAGCATCCTCACCGAAAATATCGTACAGCATTGTCAGTGTATTCTTCAAAGAATCCTCAAGCACGATCTCGTGTTCAGACAAGTCATGCATGATCTCATATGAATCTGTTGATTTTTTCTTTACTATACCAAGCTTTTCTGCAAACCTCATATCTCCGTTTATCTTCTTCTCCGCACCGTATTTCCTGTAATCATCAACCGTTACCGTGCCTTTTTCAAGACAAGAGTATATGATCTTACCGATCCTGTTGTCTTTCGGTGCATGTTCAGAGTTTATCAGGGATCTGATAATATTCAGCACATCTGTTGAATACTGTGCTTCAGACGCCGATCCGCAATGAGACTGCGACTCACCTCCGACGTTTATCAAGTAGCATTTTTGCCCATCTGCACTGTATGCGGAATGACTGAGGAGTCCCATCCTGAAAAATGGTCTGAGCGCATTATGCAGCTGCTTATAGTTCATTCCGGTCTTTTTCGTAATAGCCTCCGATGTTACAGTGAGTTTTCCGTATCTGATATAGCTTATCAGAATACGTGCTATCTGATTACGGGGGTTTCCGGTTCCCTCCGCATATTTTATAAGCTTTGGATAAGCTCCGCATATCTGATATATATCATTTTCCAAATTGTTTGAAGATACAGAAAAGTATTTCAGATTACCCATTTTCCGGCTCATGTAAATAATACCTTTTTCAGCGAATTTTCGGATAAAATTGTTAACTGATTTGCGATGGATCCCGAGATCCCGGGATATCTCTGTTGCTGAGAATGAATTAATACCGTTATGTATATATGAAAGGATCAGACCGGCAAAATTCCCTGTTACTGTGCCCTCAGAGTTATCATGTATATTTTTAAGGATATCAACCGCAGTCTGTGAGCACATTGTATCACTCCCGCTATTACTTATAGACGTTTCTTCTTGAAGTGACTCCTGTGTAATTATCCCGGCATTCTCCTCATTATCGTCTGTACGTTCTATGAGGAAGCTGAATTCATAGCGATAAAACGGCTTTTTATTATTTATCACCCGGATAATATCATTATTCAGATAATACTGAAGTGAATTTCTTACGGCGACAGTGGATATATCCAGATCCCGTACAATATCTTCTGTGGAAAACCGAAATACTCCTGCATCTATTTGCTTCAGTAAAGCCCGTGCTACGATCGCTGCATTCTTAGTTCCGACCTTGATACGTTTTTTTATTGCTGAGATAGCATTTTTCTTGAGAACGCTCTCGATCTCGATCCTTGGATCTTCTGTAAAAGTTCCCGGCTTTTCATCTTCAGGCGGTGAAGCCTGCCTGAAAGCGTAAATATTGTCGACCTTTGATTTCCGCACAGCAATTATGCGTTCGGCTTTCTCATATGGAACGAGCAGTTTGCTGATCTGCTTTCTGTTGATACCGGTGATTGCTTCAAGATCATGGAGAGTAAACTGTTCGTATCCCAGCTGTCTCAGCCTGTCAAGTGCTGCCCCGATTTTTTCTTCATTCTCTCTGTGTTTGTTCAGTATCAAAGGATTCCCCTTGTTTATCAGCACTTTATCCTCTGCTATGGCATCCTGTGGTGATTGCAGCGGTACCGCAGCCAGCTTCTGCTCTGCTTCAACTACAGTCTCTGCTTTATGCTCACGTCTTGCACGCATATCATTGACTGCGGATGACAGAGCAACCAGATAGTATTCAAGAAAATAGGTCAGGTCTGCACCGTTCTCAGTCCGCAGGATATTTGCGATCGCCCGGAAATACTCATAGCTTGTCCGGGCAAGAATAGATGATATACTGATATTCCCGAAAAAGGTATATCCTGCCCGTATCAGGATGACGTTTGACAGCAGCCGTGAAAGGCGCTCGTTGCCCTCCGGGAACGGTCGGTAGGCAAGTACCCACGCCTGCGCTGCAGCCGCCTTAATAAGCGGATGTGTGGCTGTGTCGGCAAGGAATTCTGCGAACCGTTCTGTCTGCTCCGGTATCATGGCCGCCGGCGGCAGCTGTACGACCTCTCCCTGCAGTGACGGGATCTCCACAGTATCTGTGATCCTGTAATCCCCGCCGCCGTTATCAAGCCCATCTGTCAGGAAATAAGCAAGATTATGCAGATAATTACTGTCGATCGCATGATACATATTCTCCGCTGCAAAGCCGGCGGCCTGTCTGCTGTTCATCAGGATCAGCTCCTCTACGCTTTCCGGTTCCTCACCGCTTTGCAGGAATTCCATGGCATCCTGTACGGAGATCTGAGCGCCCTCCATGAACCCGGTATAGAATATCTCTTCGATCGTCGCTACCGAACTCCTATGCAGCTCCGCTGTGTTTTCCTGCTCCATCAGCTCATCCACGATCACCTCACTTGCAGAGATCATTTTATTAGTCAGGATATACCAGTATGTATCTCCGTTAAGGTTTCTGAGCGGGAGCTCTATCCCCCGTTCACGTCTGTTTTGCAGAATCTCTGCCCAGATCACATCAGCATTCTCTCCTAGTGGGATATTAGGAATGATCTCACTTTTGGAGCTGTACTTCCGATCAAGATATCTGAAAAGGCGCTCTTTATCCATGACAGCCCTCCGTTATGCGAGTTTCACCCGGTTCAGGTCAAAGCAGACTGCTTTGTGGTTCGGGAGATATGTACCGGGGCAGATCCTGCTTTCCATACCCGCCCAGCCCATATTTGTGCGAATGTTCTGCAGAAGTCTTCTGCCGCTGATCTCTGTTGAAATGATCGGCGTATCCGGCAGAAAGATCGGCTCATCATCCTCCGCGCTGCACGCACGGAGGACAAGTTTTCTCTGCTGTGTGTTGATGAGCAGCTGCACCTGCTTCGGTCTGCCGAGCGCATCCAGCGTTGCATCATCAAGCACAAATAAATCGTTCTTCATATCCATTGTTAATATCATATGACTTGTTCCAGCCTTTCTATTCTATTTCTTCCGGCACAGGAGCGGATTCTTCCTCTGTGACCTCCGATGCCGTCAGGAATCCGTCTAGGAAATCTACCTTCGTAGACATATCGTGCTCCTCTACGGACATTCCGTAGCTGTCGTTCCAGTGTTCCGGCAATACAGGCGCTGTCACGATGCGCTTGCCGTTTTCATCCTTTTTCATCGGTGCAAAGCGCTCGTCAGCACTCAGGTCAAACAGGTACATCTCGTCCTGATAATACCGGATACGCATTCCCTGAAAACGGTAGCGGAACTCCGCATCCCAGTCCATCATGGAAAAGAGACGTTCCGCAAAGGGTTTGCAGGTGATCTGCCTGCTTTTTCTGTCAGCTCCCTTGACCACGCACCAGCGGATCGCATCTCGAGCTCCGATCTCACAGGGGCGCACGATCAGCTTCTTTTCCGTAGGATTGATCAGGAACTGCACATAGGTCGCGTTTTCAAGCGCCTTGATGCAGGCATTGTTAAAGGTGATGCTGCCTACTCGGACAGTCATCGCAGGGTCAAAGCGGTGTGAGACAAATTCTCGCCGCACCACCTGATATCCTGCATAGCTGAAATTACTCTCCTCTGCCAGCCTTCGTGCCTCCAGCTGTTCCTCCCGGCTCAGCGGTGAAGACTGCGAACGCTGTATCGACATCTGTGTCGGCAGAGGCTTCGGGCGGTTAAAGCCGGTCGCCCAGGGATGCATAGTTTCCATTATGGGTCCTCCTTACATATATTTCCTGTGCTTTCTCTGTGGCCAGATCTCTTCTACGAGCATTCTGTCCAGATCCGCACAGATATCTTTTGCACAGTCCGACAAATTCCTGTCATTCATCGGACTGTTGACAACATCGGTATATGCTTTCCGCATGATATCCTCGGTAAATGCACTGTATACCATTCTGCTGGACTCATCATGCATGATGCACTCGCAGCGGTAGATGTACCCGAGCCAGTATGCATAGGAAAGCTCATCAACATTACTGTTTTCCGTCTCCGGTAATGCAAGCAGCGCCTTGGGTACGTGCTTTCTGTCTGCTTCATAGGCGTGTGCCAGAATCATGCTCTTATTTTCAGTCTCATCTGCGTTTTCAAGGATCTCCTCGATCCAGTACAGTGATTCGATAATTGAGCGTGGATTCTGCATCAGCGCCGGGATCTGCAGTAGGTCTTCCAGAGCACTGCCGACACCGTTTGATGACGAGAAGTTATAGTCGATCACGCCTGCAAGCTGACTGGTCATATACAGCGGAACAAAGGAACTCATCGGGAATCCCATTGCCGCCGCTTCCATAAACAGCTTACCCTGCTTATCGCAATAGATATTGTCGTTTTCCGTCCAGATACGCTCCGCATTCATAACATTAGCGTTGCGGGGTGAAGCGCGTTCGAGCCACATCATGCGTTTGACATTTTCAGAAAGCGGTCTGCTTTTCGCCGGGTCTCTTGACATTATTCTCCCCCCTCTCCTGCATTGGTTATACTTGCCTCGATCATATCGCTGTCAGCAAATTCCTGTTCAGATGGAAGTTCCGGCGGATCTTCCTGTATTCTTCGGAGCATTTCATCCACTATCTCAGCATCATAGCGGTGATTTGTATCAAGCGGTCTGGCAGGTGCCATCCACTCCTCCCATGTGCCGTTACCGTCGATGCTCCGGAATGTCGATGTGTGCTTGAAAGCCGGGATGCCGAAAATTTTCTTGTTTAGCTCCACCGCTTTTTCTACTTCCTCTGCGATCTCTGTAAGCTCCTCCGGTTCTTCATCACTATCCGGCGGGATAAAATAACTCTTGGCCTCTTCAGCAAGCTTATCAGCACGCTCCTGTGCCTGCCGTGCCTGAACGATTTCTTCTCTCCTGTTAACTGCTCTGCCAATATAGTTGTCAAGGTCAAATATGAGGACCTGCTGAACACTATCGTCCGGAGCAGTCAGCAATATCGGCTGGCAGGGTATCCGGTATGTGTATTCCGTATCCCAGCCCATACTCTCATAGAGTATTCTGCAAAGGTAGCTTGCGCCGCGGCTTTTGCCGCCCCATTCAAGCGCATTCGGATTCTGCTTTTCTGTTGGTCGCACAACAATCATGCGTTCGACCGGATTGAACAGCACCTCTGCGTATTCAGCGCGCATTTTCGCCACACAGCTTGTATTGAACAAGATATCCCGCTGACCGATACGAACGACCGGCTCATGAATATGGCTGAACATTTCACCGCTGACCACCTGAAATGTTTTCACAGTTTCAGCCTGTTCCTCCATATCCTGCCTGCTCCGGTCAATTCCGTCAAGCTCGTCTTTTACCCGCTGTTCTGCTTCTGTCAGCTCACGGGCAATACGGGAAATGCCGTGATCATCCATCAGTCCGTTCACTTTGTGACCACCATCCGGCAGAAATTCACTATCCAGATCATCGTCAAGCTCCTCATCCAGAAGTCCCATTGCAATCTGCGAAGCACGGTAATAATCCTCTGCATCAAATCCCGCCCATGAGCGGTTCATGGAGATAAACCCGGTTAATACACCGCTGTCGATAATATGCATCGGCAGATACGAACCCTCGTGACCGTAGCGTCTGCTGTTAAGAATACGTTGTGCTGCGTTCCAGACCCGGCGCGGTACGATGGCTTCGTGGTGATCCGGCTGATAATACTTATTCTTTTTGCCTCTGTTCTTTTTTGACTTATGATCCTTGAAATTCGGTGTGTATGTTTTTCTGGACAGAACATCTCCGCAGTACCGTTCGTTACGCATCAGTGTAACAACGCTTTTCCCTGTCCAGCTTGTGTTCAGAGAACCATCCTTACGCCTTCCGCCTGTAGGAATATTCAGTTCTGTAAGAACCCCTGCAATTTCCTCGGGGGTACTTCCGCCCAGAAGCATTGCGTACATCCATTCGACCACCTTTGCCTCCTGCGGATTGACAGACAGTATTTTTCTCTTGCCGCCGAAGCCGTCCGGTACCTCGACCTTATCGTATCCGAACAGTGCAGGAGTCAGGAAACGTCCTCTGCTGAACCGCCACTCCAGTGACAGCAGCATTGCTTCACTTTTCATGTGGCTCTCTTCTTCTGCAACCATTGCAAGAACGATCAGTATGATACCGCTCGTCTGAACGCTCGTATCCAGTTTTTCCTGCTCAAAGTATACATTCACAGGCGGATCCAGACTTTTCAGCTCTTCGACATATTTAATGCAGTCCATAAGGTTTCTTGCGAATCTCGAAACTGACTTCGTTATCACCATATCGATCAGACCGGCACGACAGTCCTCGATGAGCTTCAAAAAGCCGGGTCTGTGCGCTGTGTTGGTTCCGGAGAATCCGTTATCCACATACATTCCCGCAGATACCCAGTTGGGATTTGCTTTTATCTTATCTCTGTACTCTAACTGCTGCAGACGAATTGATATCGCCTGATCTATATCATCCGTGCTGACGCGGCAATACGGTGCTACACGGATCTTACGTGGAGCTTCACCGTTGTCATTGACCGCTGCGATCTTATGGATCTGGCTGCTGTCAAGTGAATCGATCTGCATTGTTAAAGCGGCTTTCGCTCGTTTGCGTTCTGATTCAAAACTGCTGCCTGCCGGAGTGCTGCTTGGGTGCGATGCACGGTCTGCGGCAGCCTTTTTTACGTCATTCAAATGCAGCACCCCCTGAGTATCGGTATAACCGAATGAATGACATTTGAGTCCAGCATATCGCTCTCAAAAATGACTGTGACCGGATTCGGCAGGGACAGCAGCTCTTCTATGACCTGTATCGTCTCCTCCGACGTCGGTGCAAACCGCTCTATGCTTTTTGTAATGATACAGTCAAATCTGCCGTTCCTTGCTTCCTCCAGCATCTGTTCAAATGCAGGACGCTCTGTCTCTGCGCTGTATGCGTGATCGACATATACCTCTATCAGCTGCACACCATAATTATCTGCGGAATGTTTATCCCGATGCCTCATCAGCTCTTCTGTAATACTCTGATCCACAAGATCCGGGCAGAGATTATGATAGAATGCGGCCCGGCACTGCTGTGCTGTATGGGAGGGACAACC
>JAQXPY010000018.1 GCA_029100885.1 Clostridiales bacterium
TGGGGATGCGCGCTTCTTGTTCTTGCGGCATGGCTCATTATCAGAGGCTTAAGAAAGAGAGCTGCCTTTGTTAAGAACGGAGGAAAGCTCGAGAAGCTTGACTTCAAGGCAGGAGTTGAAGACAAGATGGAGGTCATTCAGAGTTTTGTACTGATGGCTCTGTATGTGGCGCTCATGGGACCTGTCGGCTTTGTGCCTTGCACTGTCGTATATCTCTTTTTACAGATCCTTGTCCTTACACCGAAGGAAAACCGGAAGAAGACATATGTGCCGGCTGTCATCTGTTCTGTCGTATGTGCATGTCTGTTCTATTACCTGTTCAGATATCATCTGAATGTTCTGCTTCCGCAGGGTATTCTTAAGAGCATCGGACTTTGACAGAGGGAGGTAATACGGAAATGTTGTTAGAAGGATTATCGGCTGTACTTCAGCCAATGACTATTATTCTTATCGCCTTTGGAACAGCGATCGGCATCATCTTCGGATCAATCCCGGGACTGACTGCCACTATGGCAATCGTAATGTTCCTGCCGGTGACCTACAGCATGGAGGCAAGCCAGGGAATCAGCATGCTGATGTCGCTCTATATCGGAGGTATTTCCGGAGGACTTATTTCAGCCATCCTGCTTAATATTCCGGGAACACCATCGAGTGTTGCCACCTGCTTTGACGGAAAGCCTATGGCGGACAAGGGTCAGGCCGGAAAGGCTCTCGGAACAGGTGTGGTATTCAGCTTCTTTGGAACTATCATCGGTATTGCGCTTCTTGTCGCCCTGACACCGCTTCTCTGCGATTTTGCTCTGAAGTTCCAGGCATATGAGTACTGTGCGCTTGCTATGTTCTCACTTTCAATGGTTATCGCTCTTACCGGAAAGGATATGACTAAGGGACTTATCAGTGCTGTGCTCGGCGCACTGCTGGCAACAGCGGGACTGGCTCCGATAGATTCCAAGCCAAGATTTACCTTTGGTCTCTATCAGATGAACAACGGCTTTGCGCTGCTTGTTCTTCTTATCGGTCTTTTTGCCATAAGTGAGGTAATGGGATATGCTGAAAGCGTTCGCAGACAGCAGAACTTTACAGTCAACAACGATGCAAAGATCAAGGGAGCAGGCTTTACGCTTGCCGAGGGAATCAAGCAGATCCCTAACTGTATCGTATCGGCTATCATAGGTGTTGCCATCGGTATCCTTCCGGGTATCGGCGGAGGCGTCAGCTGTATGATCAGCTACACAGTAAGCAAGAATACCTCCAAGCATCCTGAACTCTACGGAACAGGAATCATGGACGGAGTAGTTGCTTCGGAGGCTGCAAACAACGGTACCATCGGAGGTGCTATGATACCTCTTCTGGCACTCGGTATCCCGGGAGACGCTGTTACGGCAATGCTTCTCGGAGGACTTCAGGTACACAATGTTGCTCCGGGACCGCTTATCTATGAGAAGAACGGCGCTGTGGTATATGCTATCTTCTGTGCAATGGTGGTTTCTGCGATATTCATGATGATCTTCATGCTTGTAGGAATGAGATTCTTCGTATCGGTACTCAAGGTTCCGAAGAACTTCCTGCTTCCGATCGTTATCGTGCTCTGCGGCATCGGAGCTATCGGAAATGCGAATATGCTTTTCGATACATATACAATGGTGGCATTCGGACTCATGAGCTATCTCATGATCAAGAGCAAGATCCCTACTGTGCCTATGATCCTCGGATTCATTCTCGGACCTACGTTCGAGACGAACCTTCGCCGTGTCAGTCAGCTGGCTTCAAGCGATCCGTTCTATCATCATCCGATCTTCATGGTGCTTATGGCAGCCATGGTGCTCGTAGTAATATTCTCTTCCCGCTCTAATCTTAAGGAGGCAAAGAGGGCAGAGGCAGCCGAGGCTGCAGCTGAGGGACAGCAGTGATATAGAATCGTGAACTGCGAACCTGTTTCGGTATAGGTTAATGTCAGCTCTGACCCGGTAGATTTACTATTCATTCAACATTTATTTAATACTTATCCGGTATTTAATATGAACACAGCTGTCTGTTCCGGACCGTAAAGCTGCGGCTGACAGGAACAGACAGTTGGAAATAAAAAACAGAAAAACAAGAATCAAAAAAGTAGGAGGAAACATTAATGAAGAAGGCTATTGCATTATCAATGGCAGCAGCTATGGTTCTCGGACTTACAGCCTGCGGAGGATCATCAAGCACAGCAGCAACAACAGCAGCAGCTACAGAGGCAGCCAAGGAGACAGAGGCAGCAGCTGCAGAAGCACCTGCAGCTGAGGCTGGAGATTTTACATTTGACAAGACAGTTAACGTTTACATCACACACGGTGCAGGCGGAGATACAGACTACATGGCTCGTATGCTTTCAGCAGCTCTTGAGCAGAAGCTTGGCGTATCTGTAGTATGCTCAAACGTTACAGGTTCAAACGGCGCTACCTGCATGCAGCAGTACAAGGACGGAGACAAGGACGGATATACATACGTTTGCTCCAACACTGCAGCTCTTAACGGAAACGAGGCTACAGGCATGGTTGACTTCGGTTATGATGCATTTGAGCCGGTTGCAGTTTACGGCATCCAGTCAGGTGAGAACCTTGTTGTAAATGCGGACGCTCCGTACAACACTCTTAAGGAGCTCATCGACGCTACAGTTGCAAACCCTGGACAGATAAAGCTTGGTATCTCAACAGGCGGCGGGGTTTATATCGAGGCATGCGTTCTTACAAATCTTGGCGGTGCTCAGTTCAATATCATCGACTCCGGTGACGCTTCAAGCCGTCTTACAGCTCTTCTCGGCGGTGAGGTAGACGCTACATCACTTCCTTACTCAGTTGCAGCTGACTACATCGAGAACGGACAGCTCAAGAGCCTCTGCACACTTCTCAGCAAGGCACCTACACTGCTTCCTGATCAGGAGCCTGCATCAGCTACGATTCCTGAGCTTGTTATCGATACAGAGTATGTAATGCTGGCACCTAAGGGAACAGACCCTGCAGCAGTTAAGGCTATGAACGAGGCTATTCTTGAGGTTACCTCAACAGATGACTGGAAGCAGAAGTGCAACGACTACAGCTATCAGGATCCGTTCGTACTCAACCTCGAGGACACAATCAAGAATCTTGATGAGCAGCGTACACTGTTCCAGAGCTTCAAGGAGTTCCTTTGATTCTGAAAAGTCATAATTAAACATTTCATTAATATGAAAAGAATAGATACCCGGTCATTTGAACCGGGTATCTCTTTTTTTGACTTCATTCAGGAAAGCGGAAACAGAGCGATTCGCATGTCCGCTGTTGTGGGTATATTATAGTTTACAATCAATCTGATAACTGAACAGCGATTCGGCGGTTTGGAACATGCGAAAAGGGAATAACGCAAAAAAAAAGCATCGGTAAAATTTACCGAAGCACAGATGAATATCACCGTGAGGATGAAAAGCAATGAAATGAGAACTTCATAATGTGGAGGTAATGGAACGAGTCCGATAAGCAGGACTGTACGGAGATGATGATGGTGCGCCGCATATCCGCACAGTCGAACCGGATCGGTAAAAATCTCTCAGATTTTTGTATTCGTTTCGATGGTGCGAGAAATAAATATAAATGATATGAGGATTTTTAGATTTTTCTTACGTCTGTTGCCTGAGGCCCTTTCTCTCCGTTGACAATGTTGAACTCAACTTCCTGTCCGTCGCTGAGAGTCTTGAAGCCTTCCATAACAAGACCGGAGTAGTGTACAAACACATCTGTTCCTTCGGATGTGGATATAAAGCCATATCCTTTTTGGTTGTTAAACCATTTAACCGTACCTTTCATAAATCCTCCTATCATTATGAAACTATATGAATGTAAGCCAAGATTAACATCAAGAAAAATTAAAGTCAATCTTTAATTTTTGAAAAGAAATCCGGATTAAGCCGATGGGGCGCCTGAAAAGTGGTCATGTTCAATTGTAATTGAACTCAAAATCAGTTATTATTCAATAGAACTTAAACAGTTAAGAAATTATTATGAAAAACCGCATAAAGTCCTTGCTTTCAAGGGCTTTTTTGCATTATTTGAGTCGGAAAAAATGAAACACACGAACATAAAAAATACAAAATACATGGTATATCTGGCTATGTGTCTGGCACTGGAGCTGGCCCTTTCTTATGTGGAAGCACTGTTTCCATTTAATATGGGCATTCCCGGAGCCAAGGTGGGACTGCCCAATATCGTAACGGTACTGCTGCTGTATACGGCAGGTCCCGTGGCGGCATTGTCTGTCGGAACTGCCAGAGTGCTGCTTGGCGGCTTCATGTTCGGGAATCTGTTTGCCATACTGTATTCAGCCGGGGGTCTGGCGGTCAGCTTTGCGGCAATGCTGATGTTAAAAAAAACAGGAGCATTCGGAATAGCAGGGGTCAGTATCGCAGGGGGGATCTGTCATAATATCGGTCAGATACTTATAGCTGTGTGCATAACGAATTATTCTGTTCTGTCATATCTGCCTTTCCTGATTGCAGCGGGAACAGCTGCAGGCGCAGTTATAGGGGTGATCTCCGGAATCACGGCGAAGCGTCTGGGTACAATGCTCAGAAAGCTGTAAAAGGGTAAGCCTTAACAGAGGAAAGCCGTGAGTCGACAAGCGGAAGGCTGCGAAATGACAACAGGTGAGCCCAAGCGGCACATGATGCTTTTGACCGAAGCATTTTCGTATGCTATAATATCAGCTTAACGGTGTTTATTTACCGAAATACGTATAAAACAAAAATACAACGGTGGGTAACTATGAAGACAGGCTTTGATAACGAAAAATACTTAAAAATTCAATCCGAGCATATTAAGGAACGCATCAGCCATTTCGAAGGCAAACTGTATCTGGAATTCGGAGGGAAGCTGTTTGACGATTATCATGCTTCAAGAGTGCTTCCGGGCTTCATGCCGGACTCCAAGCTCAGGATGCTGCTTCAGCTCAAGGAAGAGGCAGAGGTAGTAATTGCGATAAATGCGGAGGATATCGAGCGCAACAAAAAGCGTGGTGATCTGGCGATAGGATATGATGAGGATGTTATCCGCCTTGTCGGAAAATACAGGGACTGCGGTCTGGCAGTCAGCTCGGTGGTTATTACCAGATATTTCAAGTCGGTGTCCGTTGATCAGTTCATGCACAGACTGAAAAAGCATAAGCTGAAGGTCTACAGACATTTCAAGATAGAGGGGTATCCGAACAACATTCCGCTCATTATGAGTCAGGAGGGATACGGAAGAAACGAATACATCGAGACCAGCAGACCGCTTGTCATCATCACCGCACCGGGACCGGGAAGCGGAAAGATGGCCACCTGCCTCAGCCAGCTCTATCAGGACAGCATAAGGGGAATCAAGTCGGGCTACGCAAAATTCGAGACTTTCCCTGTCTGGAACCTTCCGTTAAGTCACGCTGTCAATCTGGCTTATGAGGCAGCTACAGCGGATCTGAACGATGTCAATATGATAGATCCTTTCCATCTTACGGCATACGGTCAGACAACTGTCAATTATAACCGCGATGTCGAGATATTCCCTGTTTTAAAGGCGGTATTCGAAAGCATTTACGGGGAAAGCCCTTATAAGTCACCGACAGACATGGGTGTCAATATGGTGGGCTACTGCATTACAGACGACGAAGCATGCCAGCAGGCGTCAAAGCAGGAGATCATCCGCAGATATTATAAGGCCAGAGATGCTGTAGCAAAGGAAACAGGCAGCGAAAACGAAGTCTACAAGATAGACCTGCTTATGAAGCAGGCAGGCATCGATACGACTATCAGAAACGTTGTTCCGGCAGCTCTTAGGAGAGCCGAGTCGGATAAGGCTCCTGCGACAGCGATCGAGCTTCCTGACGGCAGTATAGTAACGGGAGGAACCACAAAGCTTCTCGGAGCCTCCTCGGCAGCCCTGCTTAATGCTCTTAAGACTCTTGCGGGAATTCCGCACAGAACAAAGGTGATATCTCCGGAAGCAATAGAGCCTATCCAGAAGCTCAAGACAGATTATCTGGGCTCCAAAAATCCGGCGCTTCACCTTGATGAGGTGCTGATCGCCCTCAGTGTCAGTGCCGCAACGGATGAAAACGCAAGGCTTGCCATGGAACAGCTTCCGAGACTCAGACATTGTCCGGTACATACATCGGTACTGCTTGCCTCCACGGATGAGCGCACCTTCGGAAAACTGAAGATGGATCTGAGCAGCGAACCGGTATTCGAAATCAAAGATAAACACAAATAATGGAAGATAAACAGACAAACGGAACATTTGAGAACAAAAATATAAATGATGCGCAGGAAAGCGGCATAGGCGGACGAAGAGACGACGATCGCAGAGGCGGATCCGGCAGCGGCAGAGGAAGCCGCGGTGGAAAACAGGCCGGAAACCGGAGCGGCAGCCGTGGAGGGAGACGAACAGCCGGAGACAAGACTCCGAATTTCGGACAGTCAGTCACCATACTTATTACTGTTGCGGTTATTGCCTACTGTATTATGAATCTCGGACGAGGCATCATCAGCAGGGAATCCAACATAGAAGTATCCTACGATACATTTTATGATATGGTGGAAAACGGCGAGGTCTCCAGAGTCGTATTAAAGGGAGATACCATCAGCATTGTCACAAAGGAGGATTCAAAGGATTACTCACCTCTGCTCAATTATTACACCGTGGCGGTGGAGGATCCTCTCAGAACACAGATGCTCCTCAAATACGACGTTGAGATATTCAGAGAGAAGACAGGGTCGAGCCTGTTGCTGGATCTGCTTGTGAGCTTTATCCTTCCTTTTGCGGCGATACTGATCGTAATGTCGTTTATGACAAGACGAATGGGCGGCGGCGGAGTAATGGGCATAGGCAAGTCAAATGCCAAGATGTACATGCAGATGGATACAGGAGTGACCTTTGCGGATGTGGCAGGTGAGGACGAGGCCAAGGAGTCACTGGTGGAGATCGTGGATTTTCTGCACAACCCGGCAAAATACAGAGAGGTGGGTGCAAAGCTTCCGAAGGGCGCGCTGCTGGTGGGACCTCCGGGAACAGGAAAAACTCTGCTGGCAAAGGCTGTAGCGGGAGAGGCATCGGTTCCTTTCTTTTCACTTACCGGATCGGACTTTGTTGAGATGTTTGTCGGAGTAGGAGCTTCGAGAGTCAGAGATCTTTTCAAACAGGCAAACGCATCCGCACCATGCATAGTATTTATTGATGAGATAGATGCCATCGGAAAATCCAGAGATTCCCGTTTCGGAGGAGGAAATGACGAGAGAGAGCAGACTCTCAATCAGCTTCTGTCGGAGATGGACGGCTTTGATCCATCGATGGGAATAATGATACTTGGCGCGACAAACAGGCCGGAGATACTTGATCCGGCTTTGCTGAGACCGGGAAGATTTGACAGAAGAATAATCGTAGAAAAGCCTGATCTGAAGGGCAGAGTAAACATACTCAAGGTTCATGCCAAGGATGTAAAAACAGATGAGACAGTGGATTTTGAAGAGATAGGTCTGGCCACGAGCGGAGCGGTGGGAGCTGATCTGGCAAACATGGTCAACGAAGCAGCAATCACCGCTGTCAAGCACGGACGCAGTGCGGTTAGTCAGAAGGATCTGTTTGAGGCCGTTGAGGTCGTCCTCGTCGGAAAGGAAAAGAAGGACAGGATCCTTTCCAGGGAGGAGCGCAGGATCGTATCCTATCACGAAGTGGGTCATGCCCTGATAGCTGCGATACAGAAGGATGCGGAGCCGGTCCAGAAGATAACCATAGTTCCGAGGACAATGGGAGCACTGGGATATGTTATGCAGGTGCCGGAGGAGGAAAAGTACCTCAATACCGAAAAGGAGCTCAGAGCGATGCTGGTCACTACCCTCGGCGGCAGAGCTGCGGAGGAGCTGGTATTTGAGACAGTCACAACCGGCGCCGCTAACGATATCGAAAAAGCGACCGATCTGGCACGAAATATGATCACAAGGTTCGGAATGAGCGAAAAGTTCGGACTGATGGGGCTTGCGAGAGTTCAGGATATGTATCTTTCCGGCAGGACTACTCTGGAATGCGGAGATGAGACAGCTACCGAAATAGACAGGGAAGTTATGAAGATGCTGTCACAGGCATACGAGGAAGCAAAGCGTATCCTGAGTGAAAATATAGAGACACTGCACAGGATCGCCGAATATCTCAATGAAAAGGAGACTATTACCGGCAAGGAGTTTATGCGGATCCTCAATGAAGTCAGAAACGGATCGTCAGAGTCTGAGGAGAACACCGGAGAAGCGTCCGGAGACAGCACCGGAGAAGTGTCCGGCGAGAGCATCGCAGAAGCGTCCGGAGACAGCACAGAAGAAGCGTCCGGCGAGAAGAACACAGGAGAAGGAGCAGATAATGAATAAATATATTGTACGGATAACAGCAGCAGCACTTGCAGCTGTACTTGTTTCGGGAAATGCAGTGTTTGCGGATACGGTAACGACCGCCGCAGCGCCGGGCACCACCGGGAATACAGCTGTACAGACGACAGGCACACAGGCTCAGACAAACGGAGGAGTGATCAGCCAGAGCGGTCCGTCGGGACAGAAAAATATCAACGAAAAGGGATATCTTGTTATCGGGAACGGTAATGATTCGTCATCGGCGGATTCGAAAAGCAGCGTTATAGGACCGGGCGGAAACTATGTCGGAGACAGAGCGGATGCAGCTGCTAAAAACAATAACAGCGGTTCCTCTGCAGCTGAGGTCGTTATCAATGACAGCATAGCCAAGCCATCGGCGGCTGCCGAGGCGGCAGTTCTTTATGATGCAACAACCAACCAGATACTGTTTGATAAAAACGGTTCCAAGGCTCTGGCGCCTGCATCGACGACCAAGCTGATGACTGCACTGCTTGCGGTGGAGAAGCTGTCCCTTACAGACACATTTACCTTCTCCTCTTCGGCAGTGAATAACCTTGAGAGCGGCGCAGTGACTGCAGGAATGAAAGCAGGAGACAGCATGACCGTCAAGGATGCTCTGAATGCTGTTCTTATCAGATCGGCATGTGAGGTGGCTAACGGACTTGCGGAAAAAATCTCCGGCTCCCAGTCGGATTTTGCGGCGCTCATGAATAAGAGGGCTGAGGAGCTTGGATGTAAAGGCACTCATTTTGCAAATGCTTCCGGACTGAACTCAGACGAGCATTATACCACCGCCGAGGATATGGCCCGTATCACAGCAGCGGCTCTTTCCAATGAAACGATAAGGAGCATTTTGCAGACAAATAAATACGTCCTTCCTGCCACAGCTTCGAGAGGAAGTCTGACGATAGAAAACCGCAACAAGATGATAAGTACCGGCTCCGAGAGCTATGCAGGATATCTCGGGGGAAAGACCGGATATACCTCAAAGGCAGGCAACTGTCTTGCAGGTGCTGCAGAGTATAACGGACATGTTCTTGTGGCAGTGGTACTGAAGGCGGCGACCTCACAGTACTCCGATTCAAAGGCACTCTTTGATTACGGAAAAGCGCTTATCGGAGGCGGCTCATCATCACCGAGCAGCGGTCAGTCTCAGAGCACCCAGGTATCCAAGACCGGAAGTACGGATCAGGGAAGCTGGGAAAAGACGGAGAACGGCGGCTGGAAGTACAGGAAGAGCATGGGATACTGTGTCAATGAGTGGCTGGATCTGGGAGGAAAGACTTATTTCTTCGGCTCTGACGGAATGATGTGTACAGGATGGAAGCAGTTTACAAACGGTGACTGGTATTATTTCAATCCGGAAAACGGCGAGATGGTATGCGCAAAGTGGGTGACCCAGAACGGCAAGTCATATTATCTTCAGGCAAACGGTGTCATGGCAAAGAATACAGTCATTGACGGAAAATACAAGGTCAACGAGAACGGGGTTTATGTTGAGAAGGTAGGTTAAGTGATCTTTGGATGTAAATGATAGAAAAACTGAAGAAAACGACAGCAGACACCGTGGCAGAAGCCGGAGGAGATCGCACAGCAGAGACGGAAATACTCCTGATCGTTTTTGGCCGTTTCTTGCCGCGGCAGCGGCGGTTATACTGACAGCGGCTATAGTTTTTTCTGCAGGCAATGCCGCAAGAACCGAGCAGGCAGCTGCTGCATCAAGGGCTGCAGAGCAGGCAGAGGCAGAGGCGCAGACGGAGACAGCGAAACCGGAATATGAGCTTTCGGACTTTGAGCCCTGCGGGATACCGGAGATCAATATACTTGTAAATGATTATTTTGATGCCAGGCTTTCCTGTGATACAGAGCGCCTTGCAGTGCTTTTCGGAAGAAAAGCCGAGAGGGACGAAGAGCTGGAAAGCAGACTCAGAGCCCAGGCGGACTGGATACAGAAATTCAGCAGCTGCAGCGTGTATTCTGTTCCGGGGACGGAGGAAGGCTCCAGATTGTGTATTGTTCTTTATGATATCGATTTCAGAAGGACGGATACAGTTGCTCCGGGAGCAATGTACATGTATGTTCAGAAAAAAGAGAGCGGAGAGTATTTTATTAACGAGCATCCTGTCAGCGAGATCTACAGATATATCGAGGAGGAGCTTTCATCCGAATCAGCTCTGGCACTGATAAATGACAGTAACTCCCGGCTGAAGGCGGCCCTTGATTCGGACAGTACTCTGGCGCTGATATATACCTCCTTCAGGAACGGGGAGATCTACAAGGAGTCGGAGATAGATGTCGACAGGGATCAGGAGGTGGATCTGTTTATAGATCCTAAGGATTCGGTGCTTGTGGATCAGGAGGTACTTGACAGGATAAAAAATGAAGCTGCCTCTGAAGCTGCTGCGGAAGAGTCTATGGCTGAGGATGACGCAAGGGAGGCATCGGCTTCCGCTTCGAAGGAGCAGGAACAGTGAGAGTTAAGGATTTTGATTATTACCTGCCGGAAGAGCTGATAGCTCAGGATCCGTTGGAGGACAGAAGCTCATCAAAGCTGCTGGTTCTGGACCGGATATCCGGTGAGAGGCAGCACAGACATTTCGGTGATATTATCGAATATATGCAGGCGGGAGACTGTCTTGTGATCAACGATACCAGAGTTATTCCGGCAAGGCTTCTGGGCTTCAAGGAGGACACAGGAGCCCATGTTGAGATACTTCTGCTGAAAAGAAAAGAGGCGGATGTCTGGGAATGCCTGGTAAGACCGGGAAAAAAGCTCAGACAGGGAGCAAGGGTGGTCTTCGGTGAAGGACTGCTTAAGGCAGAGATCGTCGGAATGGCGGAGGAAGGAAACCGTCTGGTCAGGTTCATCTACGACGGGATCTTTGAAGAGGTTCTGGACAGGCTGGGAGAAATGCCGCTTCCGCCGTATATTACCCATAAGCTTCAGGATAAAAACAGGTATCAGACGGTGTATGCGGTACACGAAGGATCTGCTGCCGCACCTACGGCGGGACTTCATTTTACGAAGGAGCTGTTAGACAGGATAGAAGAGAAGGGTATCAGGATAGCAAGACTGACACTGCATGTCGGACTCGGCACCTTCAGACCGGTCAAGGCAGAAACCGTTGAGGAACACCATATGCACAGCGAGTATTACATTATCGGAGAAGATACTGCCGTGACAGTAAATGATACTCTGAAAAAAGGACACAGGGTCTTTTCTGTCGGAACCACCTCCACCAGAACCATGGAGTCGGCGGCTGTTCCGAACCCGGAGTATAAGGCGCTTGTCGAGCAGGGAGCCGCTGTCTCCCTTGTGAACGGACTGAGCATGATAAAAAAAGAGGACGGAAGCTTTGTTCCGAAGTACCTTCTGAAGGCCGGAAGCAATGAGACCTCAATATTTATCTATCCGGGATATGAGTGGAAGATGGTTGAGGCGCTTATTACCAATTTCCATCTCCCGCAGTCAACTTTGATAATGCTGGTATCAGCCTTTGCCGGCAGGGATCATGTAATGAGAGCATATGAGGAGGCTGTATCAGAAGGATACAGATTCTTTTCCTTCGGAGATGCCATGCTCCTCATTTGAATAGTATAAGAAACTACTGGAATAAAGCCTGTATTGGTACTATAATCGGCGCATAGGACAAAGAAGTTCTGTACGGTACGGAGCTGCTTTGCCCTTATTTTTTATCTGAGCTGCTTCGAAAGGACCGTTTTTCAATCTGAATATGGAAACAGACATTCGTATAAATAAATATATTTCCGCCATGGGGATATGTTCGAGACGTGAAGCGGACAGGCTGATAAGCGATGGTCTGGTGCTTGTAAACGGAAGCCCTGCAGTTTCCGGTCAGCGCATAGCAGAGGGAGATTCGGTCGTTGTCAACGGAAGGACAGTAAATGATAACCGGGTCGAGCCGCCTGTTCTGATCGCCTTTAACAAGCCGAAAGGAATAATATGCACATCCGGCACGAAAGACGGCGGAAGGAACATTATCGACTATATCGGATATAAGAGCCGGATATTTCCTGTCGGAAGGCTGGATAAGGATTCAGAGGGACTCATACTCCTGACCAACAGGGGAGAGCTTGTCAATGGGATCAATCGTGCCAGATACAGACATGAAAAGGAATATACCGTGTCCTGTGCCGACAGGGTAAGCGACGATTTTCTCAAAAAAATGAGCGGCGGCGTGAGGATAATGGTTCCGGAGGGCAGGGAAGCCGACGGTAAGAAAAGCCTCAGACAGGTGACGACACGAAAATGCTCTGTAAAGAGGATAGACAGTCACACCTTCAGCATTATCATTACGCAGGGCTACAACAGACAGATCAGACGTATGTGCGAGGCTCTTGGAAATAAAGTAGTATTCCTTAAACGTGTAAGGATAATGAATATCCTTCTCGGAGATCTGCCGGAAGGAAAATACAGGCTTGTCGAGGGCAGGGAGCTTGAAGCACTTGAAGCATTGCTGAAGCCTGAAGGATAGGAGCATTAAAGTCCTGCTGAAGTCTGAAGTATAGAAGCATTAAAGTCCTGCGCGTCAAGATCACTAAAGCGGCAACAACTATTAATATATTGAAAAGGGGTAATTATATGAAACTCATCACGCCTGAAAACTACGATCCAAAAATGTCAGTAAGGGATACTCAGGAAGCGATAAAGTACATAAGAGATACATTTCAGAAGGAATTTGCCAGAGAGATGAATCTGGTGCGTATTTCCGCACCGCTGTTTCTTGAAAGGAGCACGGGTCTTAACGATGACCTAAACGGTGTTGAGAGAAAGGTCAGCTTTGACTTAAAGGATATCCCGGGAGATGAGGTCGAGATCGTTCAGTCCCTTGCAAAATGGAAGAGAATGGCTCTCGGCAGATACGGTTTTGCTCCCGGAGAGGGGCTGTACACCAATATGAATGCCATTAGACGCGATGAGGATCTGGATAATATCCACAGTGTTTATGTGGATCAGTGGGACTGGGAAAAGGTAATTGAAAAATCCGACAGAACCATTGAAACACTTATGTCGACCGTCCGAACCATCGTCAAGGTCATCAAGCATATGGAGCATGAGGTATGGTACAAATATCCTGATGCTGTTTATCATCTGCCGGATGAGATCACCTTTGTGGATTCCGAGGAGCTCAGACTGATGTACCCGGATATGACCGCCAAGGAGAGAGAAAACGAGATTTGCAGAAAGCACGGCTGCGTATTTATTATGAGGATCGGAGACAAGCTTGGAGACGGTGAGCCTCATGACGGAAGAGCTCCCGACTATGATGACTGGCAGCTTAACGGAGATATTATGTATTGGTTCGAGCCTCTTAATGCCGCCCTTGAGATCTCATCAATGGGAATAAGAGTATCGGAAGAAAGCCTTCATGAGCAGCTTATCAAAGCAGGGTGTCCTGAGAGGGAGCAGCTTCCGTTCCACAGGCAGATCTTAGAGAAGAAGCTTCCGTATACCATAGGAGGCGGAATAGGACAGTCCAGACTGTGCATGCTGCTGCTGGGAAGAGTTCATGTAGGAGAGGTTCAGGCCTCGGTATGGCCTGAAGAAATGCGCAGGATATGTGAGGAGCACGGTATACACCTGCTGTGATTTTCGGAAAACAGGTTTTTTATTATGCAAGGTAAGAGAGTAGTATTAAAGTTGGGAACCTCCACCCTGACCCATGAGTCCGGAAAGCTGAATATCCGTAAGATGGAACAGATAGTCAGGGCGGTATCTGATATTATCGGGATGGGAAATGAGGTAATAATCGTTACTTCCGCTGCCATTTCTGCAGGAACAGCCAAGCTGGGGCTGGCGGAAAGACCGAAAGAGCTCAATGCCAAGATGGCAGTTTCGGCCATAGGGCAGGCCCAACTGATGCATATTTACGATACCCTTTTTTCGGAATATAACTGTACTGTGGCACAGATCCTGCTGACAGATGAAAATGTTGAAAATGAGAAAAATGCCGAAAATCTGTCCACGACCTTTTCTACGCTTCTTGAAATGGGAGTGATTCCGATAGTAAATGAGAACGACTCTGTGACATCATCGGAGATCGAAAGCGGACATCACAAGGTGCTGGGAGACAATGATACACTGTCGGCAATAGTAGCAAAGCTGACCGGTGCGGATCTGCTCATACTGATGAGCGATATCGACGGACTTTATGATTCGGATCCGAGAAAGAATCCCGATGCAAGACTGCTGCACGATGTGATAGAGATCACTCCGCAGATCATGGAGATGGCAGGCGGAGCCGGAACGCAGCACGGAACCGGCGGAATGGTGACAAAGATCTCAGCTGCGAAGATAGCTGTCGAAGCAGGAATCGACATGATCATTATTAACAGTGATAATATAGACAATCTGTATGCTCTGACGGAAGGGAGAACGGTAGGTACCAGATTTATAGCTAAACGAAGAGCAGGACAGAATGTGAGGACTAAAACAAAGGAAAATGAGTGAACTTGTAAGGCAGGCTGAAGAAGCCGTAAAAGCATCCTCTGTTCTCATGACCGCAGGAACGGTATTAAAGAACAAGGCACTGTATGAGATAGCTGCCGCTCTGTCGGAGAGAAAATCAGAATGGCTCGAGGCAAATGAAGCAGATATGAAGGCGGCAGAGGCCTCAGGTATCAAAAGCAGTATGCTGGACAGACTCAGGCTGACACCTGAGAGGATAGACGGGATAGCAGAGGGGATCATGAAGATAATCAGCCTTCCTGATCCTATAGGGGTGGTGGATAAGATGTCCACAAGACCTAACGGTCTGATAATAGGAAGACGCCGTGTTCCGCTCGGGGTGATTGCCATAATATACGAGGCAAGACCGAATGTGACCGCTGATGCTGCGGCATTATGTCTGAAATCAGGAAATGTCTGTATCCTCAGAGGAGGAAAGGAAGCTATCAATTCCAACCGTGCCGCGGTGCGGATCATGAGAGACGCGCTTAAAAAGGCCGGTCTTCCGGAGGCATGCATTTCACTGGTTCAGGATACATCTCATGAAACAGCCGACGAGCTGATGCATCTGAACAGATATATAGATGTTCTGATCCCGAGAGGAGGAGCGGGACTGATCCGAAGGGTAGCGGAGAATTCGTCGGTTCCTGTGATAAGAACCGGAGAAGGAGTGTGCCATATATACATTGACGAGGCAGCTGATCTGGATATGGGAGCTGCCATTCTTGAAAATGCAAAATGCTCAAGACCGTCGGTATGCAATGCGGCAGAGTGCCTGTTGGTACACCGGGCTGTGGCAGAAAGCTTTCTGAAAAAGGCCGTTCCGCTTCTGGACAGATCAAATGTCGAGCTTCGCTGCGATAAGACCGCGTATGAGATCATAGGAGCTGAGAGGGCTGTGAAGGCAGAGGAAGTCGATTGGGATTCGGAGTACAATGATTACATTCTGGCGGTAAAGACAGTAGACAGCTTTGACGAGGCAGTAGAGTTTATCAATGAGCACGGTACCGGACACAGTGAATGCATAGTTACCGAGAATTATTCTGCGGCACAGAGCTTTCTTGATCGTGTGGATGCTGCCGCGGTTTATGTCAATGCCTCGACAAGATTTACCGACGGCGGAGAATTCGGTCTGGGAGCCGAAATAGGCATTTCTACCCAGAAGCTGCATGCCAGAGGACCTATGGGGCTGGAGGAGCTGACCAGCTGCAAGTATGTTGTCTACGGATCGGGACAGATAAGGTAAGGATATGAAGATCTCATTTATAGGTACGGGAAACATGGGCTCAGCCCTCGCAAAAGCAGCAGCATTATCCGGCATGGGGGAGCTGCTGCTGGCCAACAGGACACCGGAGAAGGCTGAAAGGCTTGCTGCAGAGCTGGCCGGAACGATAAAGGTATGCTCCGGTTATGAGGCGGCTTCCGAGGGTGATTACATTTTTATAGGAGTGAAGCCGCAGATGTATCCGGAGCTCTTCGGCGAGCTTAAACCGGCGCTGAAGGACAGGAAGAAAAGCTTTGTTCTTGTCAGTATGGCTGCGGGAATAACAATAGAAGCTGTAAGAGAGCTTGCGGGCGGTGCATATCCGGTAATAAGGATAATGCCAAATACTCCGGCGGCAGTCGGAGAAGGAGTAATACTTTACGACTGTTCGGAAAATGTTTCCGAGGAGATGAAGGACAGCTTTCTGAAAATGATGAAGCCGGCGGGATATATCGACAATCTTGAGGAGCGGCTCATGGACGCCGGAGCGGCAGTGTCAGGCTGCGGACCGGCATTTGTATATATGTTTGCCGAAGCACTTGCGGACGGAGCCGTTGCATGCGGCCTTCCGAGGAAAAAGGCGGCGGAGTATGCCTGCAGGATGCTGGCAGGAGCTGCAATGATGCTGCTGGAGAGCGGAGAGAATCCGGGAAAGCTCAAGGATGATGTGTGCTCACCGGGAGGAACAACTATCTGCGGTGTAAGAGCTCTCGAGGAGGGAGCCTTCAGAGCAGATGTAATGAATGCGGTGATAGCTGCCTATGACAGAACACTGGAGCTGAAGGATACAAAATAACAGCAGCCTGCGGCAGAATACAGAGCTGAAGATACAGATAGAATAACTGCCGGATTCGGAGAAGATGTATTTAAAGGCCGGATCCCGGAAATAAAAAAGGACAGCCGTACCGGACCGGAATAAGGGTCATGGCGGCTGTCCTGTTCGTTCTGACAGATGTTCGCTGCGGTATCATACGGTATCTTTAAGAAAATCCGTGCCGCCTGTAGCCAGCGTCTTCATTAGACCTGCGTATATCTTCTGACTGCATCCCTTCCAGTTGGCGCACATCGCTTCGGCTGAGCCCTCGTCCGGGACAGCTATATCTATGGAGAGAATAGTGCTGTTTCCTTCTCTGGCAGTACAGCGAACCGTATAGCCGTTTCCTGTCTTGTAGTATTCTGCAGTGATGCCTGCCTCTGAACGCATACTGAATTTGTTTTCTTCAAGATATTCATCCATGTCTGCTATGGCAGCATCGGAAATATCGGACACAAAAAATACCAGTGCCTCTTTTCCGTCGTCAGTGATCTCGTAATGAGTAGCATTGCCAACCTGACGGGAAATGATAAGATTGGACTCTACAAGATCGTTCAGAACGCTCTGCAGAGTAAAGTATGTGGTATATTCCTTGTCCAGAAAAAACCTGGAGAGCTGTGAGTTGGTAAGAGGATGACTTACCCGATCCAGCATATAGAGGGACATGAGCTTATATAATGTTTCCGGTTCCTGAATCATATAAACGTCTCCAAATAAGCATCAAATCAGAAAGCAGTGGTTTTAATAATAGGCGCAAAGCCGCGTCTTTCTATGCCGGCGCAAAGCTGCGTCTTTCTATGCCAGCGCAAAGCTGCGTCTTTCTATGCCGGCGCAAAGCTGCGTCTTTCTATGCCGGTGCAAAGCCGCGTCTTTCTATGCCGGCGCAAAGCCGCAGTAAACCTGCGGTTTCCCGCGGCTCGCTTCGCGAGCCAAAACCAAATAAGCATCAAATCAGATATGCGAGCACATCTGATTCGCAGCTTATTCGGTTTTTGCTTTGCTTTATACGGACATTATAACAGAAAGTGCGGCAAAGAGTAACTTTATTATGGAAATAAGCTGTAGTGGTGTGGTAGAATTAATAAACTATGAAGGAGATCATCGGAAGACTTTCAAAGGGTATATCGGATATTGAGGCGCCGGCAATCAGTGTTTTGCCGGAGTCGTTTTGTGATACCGTTCTGATCGGAAGCGAACCTTCCTTCATTATTGAGCTTCTCAGCACCAACGGTTACGGCATCAAGGGGATATGCTTCGCGGATGAACCGAGGTTTTCTGTTGATATGAGGACCTTTGTCGGACGCAGGATCCACCTGAATATTCGTATCGATACTTCAGGGCTTGAAGAGGGAGACACGGTCGAAGGCAGCATTTTTCTGGCCACTAACGGCGGTGAGTTTGCGGTTCCGTATGCTTTTGATTTTGTGAAGACATCTGCTGCTGGAAAATACGCTTCAAGGGAGGTACTGTCGGAGGCAGGGAGTTCGGAGGCTGATGAGGAGTATATTATTGAGTCTCCTGTTACGGCCCGTACCGCTTCGGTTTATGAGCTTCCGGACGGAAGACAGCATGATCTTACGGAGACGGAGGGCGATCCGGAGGAGCTTGATATCCTTTGCTCCTTTATTCCTGAGGATGAGCCGTTATTCAGAGCAATACTATCCGGGATGATCAGAGCCTGCAGCTATGAGCCGCTCTCCTTCTGCTTTTACAGGGAAGCCGTTAGCAGAGGCATCAGGATAACAAGACTGTATGAAAGCTTTGTTCACGCATTTCCGGAGGACTGTGACGATCCGATGCCGAGAGAGGTTCTGCTGTATTTTTCGTATGAAAGGGATCCGGAGCTGGAGGTCCGCAGGAAGATATACAGAAATATTCTGATGAATCAGGAGCTGTTTCAGGATCTGTTCTTTGATTTCGGAGCCGATATCACAGGCTATGCCATGAGCTGCGCCCTCAGCGGCAATATAGACAGGGATCTGGCGATCATCTATGACAGGATCATATCTCCGGATATGATAGACAGGAGAGCGGCAAAGATCCTTCCGGACATATTCAAATGCTGCAGGATCACTGTCGAAAGCGGCGAGGCAGACACTGTTGTCGTCAGCTATCCGGAGCTTAAGGGAGGCGTCAGGGCATCGATATACCGAAATGAGGCATATGTCCCTGTGTATTTTAAAAATGCTGTCTATACATTTTACAGGGATGAGCCTTTCCGAACTGAAGTTACCTCCGAAATCAGGTATTCCTCGGAAAGCCTGTTTGACAGACCGGACATACTGAGATGCTGCTTCGAGCAGGCCTCGGAGCACAGGATGCTGCTGCTTTCGGCGGTCAAGGAGATAGCCGCAAGAGGTGTTATATCCGACAATGAGATCAAAGTACTGGCGAGAGGACTTGAGGAGCTGCCGCTGCGCAGAAGCTTCAGAAACGATGTCATAAAAGTCCTGTGCGGATCAAATGCGGATATCCTTGGTCTGTCTGTGCTGACTCAGGAAGATTACCATTCCGCTGCGGGAGGCAGTATTTTCAAAGCCTTTCTGGAGGAAGGCAGGTATCTGCAGGCTTATGACATGCTGAAGCTTTGCGGTCACGATAAGGTTCCGGAAGAGGAGCTGTCTTTGCTTGTCAGGAAAATGCTGGAGCCGGACAATATCGGGATCATCCGTGAGTATCTGGAAGCACAGCGTTCTTCAGAGTACGAGACAGGCTTTTCGGACAGGTTTACCGGGATATGCATGTATCTGTACAGGCATAAGGCTGCGGATGACAGCATAGTGAAGTATCTGACGGACTATTACGAAGGAAGCTCCGAGGTGCTTTTCGGTCTTATGCAGGAAGCTCTGAGCAGAGGACTTGGGACAGGCAGACTGCCTGAAATGATTCTCACTATAAAGCTTTTTTCCCGGAATGAGCAGCATATTGATGAAGTATTTGAGACATATATCAGAAGCGGCGACTATACGGAGACCCTCGTCAGGGCCTACTTTACGGTAAGATGCAATGACAGCTTTGTTAATGAAAAGGAAACCGGAGAGATCCTGTTCGAAGCCCTTGACAGCTATGCTCAGGCCGTGAGTGATCCGGCAGGTCTGCCGGTCATTTTCAGGCTGGCGCTTACAAAGTATTATTCCGGGCTGGAAAGGCTTGGAAAGAAGCAGACGGCAATATGTCAGGAGCTGTCTGACAGCCTTATCAGACAGGGTCTGATCTTCTGCTATACAAAGAAGCTCAGAAAGAAAATACATATTCCGGATGAGATCTTCCGGAAGTTTTTTGTGGAATACCATGCCTCTGGAGATGCTCCTCCGAAAATGCTGGCGCTTATCGCGCCGGATGACGAAGAGTATCATGTTGCCAATATGCGCAGGGTATATAAAAACATATATGTGATGTCTGTGGTGCTGTTCAAGGGTGATGAGCTGAGATATCTGATATATGACAGTGCCTTTGAAAACGAGCCGTCCGAAGAGGGCATCATAAGCGTAAAGAAGTACCACAGGCAGAAGGATGATCTGTTTGAGAGCCTGAATATGATCAATAAGGCCATTGAAGAAAAGGACATCGAGACACTGAAGGAGAGAATGCTGGACTATGCCGGTCGTTCGCTTACTATCAGGGAACTGTTCAGTATGGAGAGTTAATATGTCACTGAATATCGGACTTGATCTGTGCGATGATTACATAACTGCATATTCTTATGAGGACAAGGTACTGGTGGATGTGCCGGCGGTCATCTGCAGGGAAAAAAAGGATGATCTGTGGTATATCGGAGAAAGCGCCTACAGGATGGCGCTGAACGGCAAGGGAGTACTGACAGACAAGCTGCTGAGTCTGCTGAAAAAGGGAGGAACCTCCACTATTGCCAGAAAGGCCTATACCGCGCAGCAGCTGTTAGGAAGGATGATATCCGCAGTTCTGTGGCAGCTTTTAAACGGCAGGAGTCCGGAGAGCATTGACAGGCTGGTTATATCACTGCATACAGTGGAAAAGCCGGATATGGACAGCATCATAGATGCAGCAGAGGGATCGGGAATTAAAAGAGACAGGATAAGCATTATCAGTCATACGGATGCCTTTGTGTACTATACTCTCAGTCAGAGCAAGGAGCTGTATGCCAACATGACAGGACTTTTCGATCTGTCGGATGAACAGCTTTCCTTTTATAAGATGAAGGCCGTCAGAGGCATAAGCAGAAACAGCGTGGTGGCCGAATGTACCGATCTGGAAGAGAATTTCCGTATAGGCATACTGAAGAAGGAGGCGGGCTCAGAGCTGGGTGATCGTATCATGACGGATGCCGCAAAGCGATGTCTGAGCGGCAATATCTATTCCTCGGTCATCCTTACGGGAAAGGGCTTCGAAAGAACAGACTGGGCAAAGAGCTTTATTGAATTCGTATGCAGGAAGCGAAAGGTAATATATGAAAAGGGGCTGTTTGCCATCGGAGCAGCGGTCTGCGCCTGCCACCTGTCTTCGGGAGGAGCATATCCGTATCTTGTATTCAGCGACACGAGCGTGACCTCCGAAATCAGTGTAAAGGTAAGGCTCGGAGAAAAGAATACGCGGCTGGTGCTTATCAGAAGCGGACAGCCGTGGTACAATGCGTCTGCATATGCCGAGGTGCTGCTGCACGAGCAGGATTATATAGATATCGATATTGAACCTGTGGATAAAAACGGAGTAAAAAGATCAGCCCGCATCATGCTGGATGGATTTGAAAAACGACCTGACAGATGCACAAGGGTCTCGATTGAGATATTCATGAGCAGCTCGGATACTATGGAGATCACAGTCAGGGATATGGGGTTCGGGGATCTGTTCCCGGCTTCGGAGGCTGTTGTTTCGGAAGCAGTGAGGCTGTAGTGTGATATGTCATTGATATTGTGCAGAAAAATGGCTTCGATGCCGTTTAATCACAGCAAACTGAATACGAGACTCTGGAGCGAGCAGGAGCTCTGCTACTGCATATACAATTATCCTCTGCTGTGCATGGAGGATTTTCTGGACGATTCATTGTTTGACTGGATCGAAACAGAACTGAGACTCAGGGAAATGGCATCTGCGCTGAGACGCATGAAGCGCTCGGGAGAGGCGATAGAAAACCTTATGCTCTATATATTGCAGGAAAGCAATTACTATGATGTATCGGAGGTCATGAGCTTCGGCAGCAGGGTTATGGAGCTGAGGAGATACTCAAAGGCAGAGCTGGTCCGTATGGAGGGACAACTCCTGTTCAAGGCTGAAAAGTATGCCGTGGCCTTTGAAAAGTTAAAGGAAAGCATAAGGCTGACGGATCAGCAGATCAGAAAACAGGCGGATCCGGCAGATCAGAGAGTCCTCATAGAAAAGAAGGCCTCCGTTCTGTGCGATATGGCGGTCATTCGGCTCAGGATGAATGACGAGGCAGGAGCACTGGAGCTGCTTACCCAATCCGAGCTTGTCTGTAAAAACAAGCGCAGTATCAGGATGAGATATCTGATAAACGGTCAGGGAGAGCTGTCGGACAGCGAGAAGGAAGAGCTGGATCTTCTGAAAAAGCAGGCAGTGCTCAGAGCTCGTTCGAGTCAGGAGTATCTGGAGCTGGAAAAGCTGTTTGAGTCGGACAGCATCAGAATATTGAAAGAATCGCGGACTATATTAAGCCGCTGGAAAAATAATTACAGGAAGATGTGAATCATGAAAGAACTTGAAAAGAAGTATGATCCTTCGGCAATGGAGGACCGGATCTATGACAAATGGATGAAGATGGGCTATTTCCATGCCGATGAAAAGTCACTGAAAAAAGCATTCTCTATCTCTATGCCGCCGCCGAACGTGACCGGACAGCTGCATATGGGACATGCGCTGGATAATACACTTCAGGATACATTATGCAGATATAAGAGAATGAAGGGCTTTGAGGTGCTTTGGCAGCCGGGTACGGATCATGCGGCCATTGCAACAGAGGTCAAGGTCATCAATAAGCTTAAGAGCGAGGGCAAGGACAAAAACGAGCTCGGAAGAGAGGGATTCCTTAAGGAAGCATGGGCATGGAAGGAGGAGTACGAATCCAGGATCATCAATCAGATGCACAAGCTGGGTGTTTCAGCCGACTGGGACAGACTGCGCTTTACCATGGATGAGGGCTGCTCCAAGGCGGTTGAGAGGGTGTTTATCGACCTTTACAATAAGGGACTTATATATAAGGGAAGCAGGATCATCAACTGGTGCCCTGTGTGCCGTACTTCTATTTCGGATGCGGAGGTGGAGCATAAGGATCAGGACAGCTTCTTCTGGCATATCAGATATCCGGTTGCAGGTGAAGAGGGCAGATATCTTGAGGTTGCAACTACACGTCCGGAGACAATGTTCGGAGATACTGCTGTTGCCGTAAATCCTGCTGATGACAGATACAAGGATCTGATCGGCAAAAATGTCATCCTTCCGCTTCTTGACAAGGAGATCCCGGTGGTGGGCGACGAGCATGCCGATATGGAATTCGGAACAGGCTGCGTGAAGATCACACCTGCTCATGACCCTAACGATTTCGAAGTAGGCAAGAGACACGGGCTTCCGGAGGTCTGCATACTTCACGACGATGCAACCATAGATCTTCCCGGAACAAAGTATGACGGACTTGACAGATATGATGCGAGAAAGCTTGTGGTCGAGGATCTTAAGGAGCAGGGATATCTTGTCAAGATCGTTCCTCATACCCACAGTGTGGGAACCCATGACCGCTGTAATACGACCATCGAGCCTATGATCAAGCCTCAGTGGTTTGTTAAGATGGATAAGTTTGCTGATCACTGCCGTCATGCACTCGAGAGCAAAGAGCT
>JAQXPY010000019.1 GCA_029100885.1 Clostridiales bacterium
ATTTGAGGAAAAGGTGACCTCAAAACAGGTGAATTATGCTGCCGGAAAGAGAACGGAGCTTACCGAGGATACTCAGCTAAATGCGGCACTTCAGCTAATTAGGAGTGCAATAGAAGAAAAATAGTGATATACTATTACGACTAAATATTTCAGACAGGAGCAGTCTATATGGCATTTAACAAAAAAGCCGTTACCGGAATGAGGGATATCCTGCCGGCGGAGATGGAGATCCGCTCGGCGCTGCAGCATATCATCAGGGAGACCTATGCCGGATACGGTTTTACCGAGATAGAGACACCGATCGTTGAGCATATAGGAAATCTTACCTCAAAGCAGGGCGGAGAGAACGAAAAGCTTATTTTCAAGATACTTAAGCGCGGAGAAAAGCTTAGGACCGGGCTGGAAAAGCTCTCGGAGACAGCAGATATCGAAGAGAGTCTGGAGGCACTTACAGAGGAAGGCCTCAGATATGATCTTACGCTTCCGCTGTCAAGATATTATGCGGCAAACTCCGCATCCCTTCCGCAGCCGTTCAAGGCACTGCAGATAGGACCGGTATTCAGAGCTGACAGACCTCAGAAGGGCAGATTCAGGCAGTTCGTGCAGTGTGACATAGATATCCTCGGAGACGCCACCAATCTGGCGGAAAAGGAGCTGATACTGGCAACGACAGAGGCTCTGGACAGGATAGGCTTCGATAAATTCAGCTATTATGTGGTGATAAATGACAGACGGTTCCTGTTTGAGCTTATCAGATATGCCGGCATGCCGGAGGAGGATGCCGAGGACATCCTCATCACACTGGATAAGGCAGACAAGATAGGAGCCGTGGGAGTCGACGCAGAGCTTAAGGCTGCAGGCTACAGTGAGCAGTCGGTTGCGAAGCTTCGTGACATTCTGGACAGCTTCACTCAGGATGCGGAAGGCGTGAGAGCCTTTGCACAGCGTATCGGTTCTCCGGAGGCATTGGATGCGGGCTTAAATGTAGCGGATATCATGGAGTCGGTTCAGGGCATTTCCGGAAGAAAGATCAATATTCTGTTCGATCCTACTCTTGTGAGGGGTATGGGCTACTACACCGGAACCATCTTTGAGATCAAGACAGAGACCTTCGGATCCTCTGTAGGCGGCGGAGGACGTTATGACAGGATGGTAGGAAGATTTACCGGTCAGAACGTGCCTGCGGTAGGCTTTTCCATCGGCTTTGAAAGGATCATGACCATACTCATGGACGGAGATGTTTCCGGACTTGCTGCGGGACGTGAGAAAAATGCATGGCTTATTGAAAAGGGAATGCCTGCTCAGAGATTGGCGGAAATATTTGATGAGGCTATCAGAGAGAGAGCAGCGGGAAAACAGGTGCTTACCGTCTGGATGGCAAAGAACAAGAAGTTTCAGAAGGAAAGCCTGACAGTTCAGGGCTATACAGCATTCAGGGAGTTCTACAGGGAAGCATTGAAATAATCGATATGATATTGGCCTTTGACAGGTCTTAAAGGAGATACCAATGGCAGAGAGTATGCAGGGACTGAAAAGAACCGCAAGATGCGCGGAGTTTTCGGCAAAGGATATAGGAAGCACCGTCACAGTTATGGGATGGGTGCAGAAATCAAGAAATAAGGGCGGACTGGTGTTTACGGATATTCGTGACAGAAGCGGAATTATTCAGGCTGTCTTTGAAGAGGAGATTTGCGGCAGAGAGGTATTTGCAAAGGCAGGAACTCTTCGCAATGAGTTCTGTATTGCCGTCGTAGGAGAGATTCGCAGCCGCGGAAACGATGCCAATGCCAATATTGCCACGGGAGCCATAGAGGTCGAGGCAAAGCAGCTTCGTATTCTCAGTGAGTCCGCGGTCCTTCCGTTCCAGATAGAGGAAGAAACAAATACAAGGGAGGAGCTGAGACTCAAGTACAGATATTTAGATCTGAGGAGAGCGCCTCTTCAGAGAAATATCGCTCTGCGCTCAAAGCTGGCGATCAGCGTCAGAAACTATATGGACGAGAACGGATTTCTTGAGATAGAGACGCCTACCTTCATTAAGTCTACTCCTGAGGGAGCAAGAGACTATCTGGTTCCGTCGAGAGTACATAAGGGAGAGTTTTACGCCCTGCCGCAGTCACCGCAGCTTCTTAAGCAGCTGCTTATGGTATCCGGTTTTGACAGATATTTCCAGCTGGCCCGCTGCTACAGGGATGAGGATCTGCGTGCGGATCGTCAGCCGGAGTTTACACAGATAGATATGGAGCTCTCCTTTGCCGATGTTGACACCGTTATCGAGGTAAACGAGGGACTTATCAAGCGCATGTTCAAGGATGTGCTTAATGTGGATGTGGAGCTTCCTATCCAGAGAATGACATGGAAGACAGCCATGGATGT
>JAQXPY010000020.1 GCA_029100885.1 Clostridiales bacterium
ATCGAACTCGTGTTACCACCGTGAAAGGGTGGTGTCTTGACCGCTTGACCATGGCGCCGTACGCCCCAACCAGGACTTGAACCTGGGACCCCCTGATTAACAGTCAGATGCTCTAACCAACTGAGCTATTGAGGCAAACTGCTTAGACAGCGAATAAATTATATTAGATAGAAGCAATTCTGTCAAGAAGGAATGTGTATAAACAAAGATTTGCCCTCAAAAGAGCATAAGAGTATAATTATAAGGTCGGATCGACGAAAACGACGGGAGCGATAGGACGACCGACAGGCAGGAAAAGTATGAATCCTGCAGGACGGAGGAGGAAAAGCGCATGGAGCTGCGTCATTTGAGATATTTTCTTGCGGTAGCGCAGGAGCTGAATTTTACCAGAGCTGCCCGACTGCTGTGCATAGCACAGCCTCCGCTGTCAAGGCAGATACAGGATCTGGAGAATGAGCTTAACGTCAAGCTGTTTATCCGCAAGCGGCATGCGCTCACCCTGACAGAGGAGGGGGAACTTTTCCGCCAGTATGCGGTACAGGTGCTCGATCTTATCGACAGATCCACAGCCGAGGTCAGGGAAATGAAGCAGGGACTGCAGGGAACGGTGGAGCTTGCTTCAGTCGAAGGTCATGCGCCAAGGCTGATAGCCGGCTGGATCGCTGCGTTTGCAGCGGAAAATCCCCATGTTCAGTATAATCTCTGGAACGGCAATGCCGACGATGTCTGCGCCAGAGTCATGAACGGGCTGTGCGACATAGCGGTGATCATGGAGCCGCATAACGAAGAGGGACTCAACAGTATACCTGTATACAGCGAGAGCTGGGTCGCGCTGATCCCGGAGAGCCACCCGGCAGCAAGGGGAAAAGGGAGTATCGATATAAAGGAGCTTGCAGGCTGCGAGCTTATCATTCCGTCGAGATCCTCGAGACAGGATGAGATCATGGGATGGTTTTCGGGAATAAACCCGATGCCGCGTATCCGTGCCAGGATGGCTCATATTCTGAGCGCCTACGAGCTTACCAGAAAAGGTATCGGCATCGCCATATACCCGGCGGCTGCGGGAGAGGCAGTCAATCCGGACGGAATCGTGATCAGAGAGCTGAAGCCGGGAAGAAGTGCGGATTACAGTCTGGTATGGAATAAATACAGGACACTGCCGCATGCGGCTGAGGAGTTTCTGAAATTTGCCGCGGAGAGATCTCTCGGGTGACCCGTTCCGGGATAAACACAGGACAATATGAATAAGCTGTATATGCGGGCTTCATATGAGCCTGCCCCGGGATATATAGGATAATAAGCTGCGGCTGAATGGAAACAGATGTAAAAAGAACATGTGCCGGATGAATCGTATAAAAGCATCCCGCATGGGTCAGAGGAATAATATTATGGTAATAAAAAGAGACTGCATTTGTACGCCGGTCGGTAAAAACCGGCCGCTTCATATATATCTTCCGGAGGGCTATGAGGAATCCGAAGAGCAGTATCCGGTAATGTATTTTTTTGACGGACACAACCTTTTCAGCGATGAGGACGCCACCTACGGAAAATGCTGGGGGCTGAAGTCATTTTTAGACAGCTGGGACAAGCCGGTGATAATAGTGGGCTTTGAATGCGGACATGAGGGAGATGAGAGACTGTCGGAGTACAGCCCGTATTATTTCAACAGTAATTATATAGGCAGAGTGGACGGCATAGGCGATGAGATACTCAGGTGGATCACCGAAGAGATCAAGCCTATGATCGATAGTGAATTCAGGACCTATTATTTCAGAGAGGCAACAGGCATAGGCGGCTCCAGCATGGGAGGGCTGATGGCGCTGTACGGCGCTGTACGCTTCAACAGATTCTTTTCCAAGGCTGCCTGTCTGTCACCGACGGTCATTCCCTGCTACCGCAAGCTGAAGGCAGACATAAGGAATGCGGAGCTTGATCAGGATACGAAGCTGTGGCTTTCCTTCGGAGAATCCGAAGCCTTTGCCAGATATAAGGGCAGAAGGATACTGGAGGAGACAAAGACCTTCCGCTACAACACAGAGTTCAGGGAAATGCTGGAGAATAAAAACGTATCGGCAAAGCTCCACATCCAGAAGAAGGGCAGACACTGCGAGGCTGACTGGGAGAGGCAGATACCATTGTTTATGGATTATCTGTGGAAGTGAGCGGCAGAGGCGCAGGAATAAAGGAAATAGTTTTCAGAAGAATACAAAAAACAGACAGCATACGGAGATTTTTACTATTGTTCTTGATTGAAAATCGTGTATACTGTTAATTAATTATCGAAGAAGGCAGAGGGGATATTGCGCTCTTATTTCGATAATGGTTTGAAAACAGTTCATTAAGGGAAATCATTTATAGTTCAGATTAATGAACAACACATAACGGAGGTAGATGAATGAACAGTAACTTCAAAAAAGTCACAGTTGATGGCAATACCGCCGCTGCATTAGCTTCATATGCTTTTACAGAGGTGGCAACGATCTATCCTATCACTCCTTCATCAGGTATGGCTGAGGCTCTTGATGAGTGGAGCGCAAACGGAAAGAAGAACATCTTCGGTGAGACAGTCGAGATCAGAGAGATGCAGCATGAGGGAGGCGCAGCAGGCGCTCTTCATGGCGCTCTTCAGGGTGGTGCCCTCGGTTCAACCTATACTGCCAGCCAGGGTCTTATGCTTATGCTTCCAAACATGCACAAGATCGCAGGCGAGCAGCTTCCTGGCGTATTCCATGTAAGTGCCCGTGCTCTGGCATCCAATGCGCTTTCGATCTACGGAGATCATCAGGATGTAATGAACTGCCGTGCAACAGGCTTTATCATGCTCGCAGGAAGTTCTGTACAGCAGGCATATCATATGTCTACTATTTCTCACCTTACAGCTATCAAGGCACATCTTCCGGTGCTTCATTTCTTCGATGGATTCCGTACCAGCCATGAGTACCAGAAGATCGAGGTATTCGATGACGAGACAATGAAGTCACTTCCTGACTATGATGCTATCAGAGCATTCAGAGACAATGCTCTTAACTCAGATCATCCGAAGTCAAGAGGTTCGGCTGAGGGTCCTGAGGTATTCTTCCAGAACCGTGAGTCCGTCAACAGATTCTATGATGCTGTTCCGGCTATCGTTGAAGAGTACATGGGCAAGATCAATGAGCTTGCAGGAACAGACTACAAGCTGTTCAATTACTACGGAGCAGAGGATGCAGAGTACGTTATCGTTACTATGGGATCTTCCGCAGGCGTTATCAGAGAGACTATCGACTTCTGGGCAGCAAAGGGCAAGAAGTACGGTGTTCTTGAAGTACATCTTTACAGACCTTTCGTTAACGAGAAGTTCCTTGAGGCGCTTCCTAAGACAGTTAAGAAGATCGCTGTTCTTGACCGTACAAAGGAGCCGGGAGCACCGGGCGAGCCGCTGTACCTCGATGTTCGCAACGCTATCCTTCCTATCGACAACACCATCACCATCGTAGGCGGACGTTACGGACTTGGTTCCAAGGACTTCACACCGAACGATGCTATGGCTGTATTCATCAACCTTGAGTCCGAGCAGCCTAAGAACAACTTCACAGTATCCATCGTTGACGATGTAACACACCTTTCACTTCCTGCAGCTCCTGAGTTCGACTCAACTCCGGAAGGAAACTACTCCTGCAAGTTCTGGGGTCTCGGTTCCGACGGTACTGTTGGCGCAAACAAGCAGGCAGTTAAGATCATCGGCGACAACACAGATTACAATGTTCAGGCTTACTTCGCATATGATGCAAAGAAGTCAGGCGGTGTTACGATCTCCCACCTCAGATTCGGTCCTAAGCAGATCAAGGGTTCATATCAGATCAAGGCTGCCAATTACATCGCATGCCACAACCAGGCATATGTAAACAAGTATCCTCTTATCGATGACCTTAAGGACGGCGGAAGCTTCCTTCTCAACACCATCTGGAACGATGAGGAGCTCGACAAGCACCTTCCGGCAGATCTTAAGAGAAAGATCGCTCAGAAGCATGCCAAGTTCTATACTCTTGATGCATTCAACATCGGCAAGGAGCTTGGACTCGGATCACGTATCAACATGGTAATGCAGGCCGGCTTCTTCAAGATCACAAACATCATTCCGCTTGATACGGCTGTTAAGGCTCTCAAGTATCAGATCGAGAAGGCATACGGCGCTAAGGGTCAGGATATCCTTGACATGAACTATGCAGCAGTTGATGCAGGTATCTCAAAGGTACATGAAGTTAACTATCCTGAGTCATGGGCTACATGTCCTGATGATCCGGTCAAGGAGGTAGATGCTCCTGAGTTCTTCAAGAAGGTTCTCTTCAAGATGGCTCGTCAGGAGGGCAACGACGTTCCTGTCAGCGGATTCCTCGGACACGAAGACGGAAGCTGGGAGCAGAACTATACAAAGTATGAGAAGCGCGGTATCGCCATCGAGGTTCCTGCATGGGATGTTGATAAGTGCGTTCAGTGCAACCGCTGCTCCGCAGTATGCTCACATGCAGTAATCAGACCTACACTCCTTACAGAGGAAGAGGCTGCCAAGGCTCCTGCAGGATATGCTCTTAAGGCAGCAAACGGACATGCCGGAATGCAGTATCATCTGGCTATTTCAGGCATGGACTGCACAGGCTGCGGCGTCTGCATCAAGGCTTGCCCGACAAAGGCACTTAACATGACGATGCTTCAGGATATTCAGGAGCAGAACGATATCAACTGGGATTTCACTATCAACGGTGTGGCTCAGAAGCATATCGACGACCCTAAGACAGTTAAGGACAGCCAGTTCAACAAGCCATACTTCGAGTTCTCAGGCGCATGCGCAGGCTGCGGAGAGACTCCTTACCTCAAGATGATCACACAGCTCTTCGGAGATCATATGAGAATCGCAAACTCAGCAG
>JAQXPY010000021.1 GCA_029100885.1 Clostridiales bacterium
CTGCATTATGTCTGCTGCAAATATCCCTGATACACTGTAAATACTCTGTCTCGGTCATGTCATACTTTATATAAAACAAATGTAACTAATCAGTACCTGTCATGATATCATTTACTGCCTGTAATCTGTTTATTGATTGGTATTTTACTATATTATATGAAATTTACATATAGAAAGTCTATAGTAAACTACCCGCTGAAATAACACACAGTGGTCCGTATACTATAAGAATAACAGGTAATACTCTCAAAAATTCTCTATAAAAAATAAGCGTACCACTATTTCTAATGATACGCTTATCATATTCATCTGTTTATCAGGATATATGAATACCTTTTTATAGCAGCATCTGTCCCCTGATTATTCTTTTCATGCTCTCGGATTAGCGATAGCTGCCTGCGCAGCGGCAAGACGGGCAATCGGTACACGGAACGGACTGCAGGATACATAATCAAGGCCTACCTTATGGAAGAACTCTACGGATGAAGGGTCACCGCCGTGCTCTCCGCATACACCAAGATGAAGGTCAGGTCTTGCCTCACGTCCAAGCTGTGCAGCCATCTTTACGAGCTTGCCTACGCCGATCTGGTCGATCTTTGCAAACGGATCGTTCTCATAGATCTTCTTGTCGTAGTATGCACCCAGGAACTTGCCTGCATCGTCACGGCTGAAGCCGAAGGTCATCTGTGTCAGGTCATTTGTACCGAAGGAGAAGAATGCAGCCTCCTTAGCGATCTCGTCAGCTGTAAGAGCAGCTCTAGGGATCTCGATCATGGTACCTACAAGATACTTGAGATCAGCGCCCGACTCAGCGATGACAGCATCCGCAGTCTTAACAACTACATCCTTGACATACTTAAGCTCCTTGACCTCACCAACGAGCGGGATCATGATCTCAGGAACCATGTTCCAGCCCTTGCGCTTGTTGACTGCGATGGCAGCCTTGATGACAGCGCGGGTCTGCATCTCTGCGATCTCAGGATATGTAACTGCAAGACGGCATCCGCGGTGACCCATCATAGGGTTGAACTCATGGAGAGCAGAGATAATGTTCTTGATCTGCTCAACTGTCTTGCCCTGAGCCTTAGCCAGTGCCTCAATGTCAGCCTCTTCTGTAGGAACGAACTCATGCAGAGGCGGATCCAGGAATCTGATAGTAACAGGGCAGCCCTCCATAGCCTCGTAGATGCCCTCGAAGTCTGTCTGCTGATATACCTCGATCTTTGCAAGAGCCTTGACTCTCTCTTCAACTGTATCTGCGCAGATCATCTCACGGAAAGGTCCGATACGGTCAGCGTCAAAGAACATATGCTCTGTACGGCAGAGACCGATACCCTCTGCTCCGAGGTTTCTTGCGTTCTTTGCATCGCGAGGTGTATCTGCGTTTGTACGAACCTTAAGAGCTCTGAACTGGTCTGCCCAGCCCATGATGCGTCCGAATGTACCTGCTATGGAAGCATCTACAGTAGGAATGATACCGTCATAAATATTACCGGTGGAGCCGTCCAGTGAGATCCAGTCTCCCTCGTGATACTCCTTGCCTGCAAGGACGAACTTCTTGTTCTCCTCATCCATGGTTATCGCAGAGCAGCCTGATACGCAGCAGGTTCCCATGCCGCGGGCAACAACGGCTGCATGGCTGGTCATGCCTCCGCGAACAGTAAGGATACCCTGTGAAGCCTTCATGCCCTCGATATCCTCAGGAGATGTCTCAAGACGAACAAGAACTACCTTCTCGCCCTTTGCCTTCCATGCCTTTGCATCCTCAGCGGTAAAGACGATCTTTCCGCAGGCTGCTCCCGGTGATGCTGCAAGAGCCTTTGCCACCGGTACTGCCTTCTTGAGCTCAGCCGGATCGAACTGAGGGTGAAGCAGTGTGTCAAGGTTACGAGGGTCGATCATGGAAACAGCCTCCTCAGGAGTTCTGAGTCCCTCGTCAACAAGGTCGCAGGCAATCTGAAGAGCTGCCTGTGCGGTTCTCTTTCCGTTTCTTGTCTGAAGCATATAGAGCTTTCCGTTCTCAACGGTGAACTCCATGTCCTGCATATCACGGTAGTGCTTCTCAAGGTTCTGGCAGACCTGAATGAACTGTGCATATGCCTCAGGGAACTGCTTCTCCATCTCGGCAATAGGCATAGGAGTACGAACGCCCGCAACAACATCCTCGCCCTGAGCGTTTACAAGGAACTCACCCATGAGCTTCTTCTCGCCTGTAGCAGGATCTCTGGTGAAGGCAACTCCTGTACCTGAGTTGTCGTTAAGGTTTCCGAATACCATCGGCATAACATTTACGGCTGTACCCCATGAATAAGGGATATCGTTGTCGCGGCGGTAAACATTTGCTCTCGGGTTGTCCCATGAACGGAATACCGCCTTGATAGCCTCCTTAAGCTGTACTACCGGATCCGAAGGGAAGTCCTCACCGATCTGGTTCTTGTACTCAGCCTTGAACTTCTGGGCCAGCTCCTTGAGATCTGCGGCAGTAAGCTCTACGTCATAAACAACGCCCTTCTCTGCCTTCATCTGATCGATGAGCTGCTCAAAATACTTCTTTCCAACCTCCATAACTACATCCGAGAACATCTGGATGAAACGGCGGTATGAGTCATATACGAAACGCTCGAACTTTGGATCCGGGTTGCCCTTGATCATGGACTCTACTACCTCGTCGTTAAGACCGAGGTTAAGGATAGTATCCATCATTCCAGGCATCGAAGCTCTTGCTCCCGAACGAACCGAAACGAGCAGAGGATTGGTAAGATCTCCGAACTTCTTGCCGTTGATCTCCTCCATGGCTTCAACGTTGCGCATGATCTCAGCCATGATATCGTCATTGATCTGACGTCCGTCCTCATAGTACTGTGTGCAGGCCTCTGTTGAAATAGTGAAGCCCTGCGGTACCGGAAGACCGAGATTGGTCATCTCCGCAAGATTGGCTCCCTTTCCTCCTAAGAGGTTGCGCATGTCTGCATTACCTTCTTTGAAAAGGTATACATACTTTTTCATATTCCCTATTCCCTCCTTGAATATTGCATATATATGCAATTATGCATTATAAACTAATGCTGTGCACCCCAGAGGCAATGCCCCGAATAGGCGCTATTACACTAAGTATATCAAATATTCTACAGATCCTATGTATTTTTTTAGTACTTTACAAGAAGCATACTGCCGACAGTTCTCTGCTAAGAAGACGGAGCCTCTGACCGTATACAGTACATACTGCTCGGCAAAGACTGGTATGAAACAGATTTTTATA
>JAQXPY010000022.1 GCA_029100885.1 Clostridiales bacterium
TCGCTGAAGTGATGGTAATGATGATAAGCACTGCTCCAAGGAACCTGCCCCTGCGTGCAAAATGATTCTTTGACATATTATCAGCCTCCTTAGCATTTCAGTATCCAAATGACTGTACATGATGAAGTTCCGGCTTCTTTAATCCTTGGATTCTATCACCCATTCCTTGAAGGTTCTGTGAACATGTCGCTTTTTCTACAGAATCTTCATTCAGACCATATAAAACTCATAACAAAAAGAGTGCATTGCCGCATGCAAAGCACTCATCCTAATGTTTACATCCTGGTATCGCCGGTCCTGCTAAGACGAGGTCGGCGCCGCTTTCTTACAGTTAATTCAGGTGAATTGAAGATTAACGTTTTCGATTATCGATTAAGCTATCAAATAATTCGAAATATACAACAGCTGTCTCCATATCTACAAAGACTTTATTATTGATATGATTAATAACGCCAGCAGCATTCCCCATATACATCCGTTTCCTCCTTTGGATGCTTTGTGTTCGCTGCCATCGTCATCAGCTGCTATGCGGTAGTCTACGTATTCATCAACCATGTCTCTCCGGTCGTTGTCATTCCAGTCAAACCCATTCATGCTGCGCCTCCATCCGGTTATCTTATCTCGTAGTATATCGTTCCTCCGAGCGGCGATATCTCACTTACACCGATTTTGTTTCCGCTGTTATCATAGTATATTGTAGATTCCAGCATGCCGGGACCGCTTGTGCCTGTTTTGCTGCCCTGAGCATCATAGTATATTCGCTGTCCTAAAGGTGCTACCTCGCTATGCCCTTTGAAATTGCCATGGCAGTCGTAATAATCAAGCCTGTCAAACAGACCTCTCGGACGGCTTTCTCCAACCTTGTTGCCGTTTAAATCAAAGTATAAAGTTATGCCCAGCAAAGCCGGCTGTGTTGTGTATTTCTTTACTTTCATAAAAACTCCGATGTCATCCCGTATTGCTTTCCGCTGCTTCATAAATTCCCTTGCAGTGGCTTATTAAAATTTTCAAAATTGAACCGATAGCAGCTTCCGTCTTTTAAGTATTGTATAGTCACTAATTCTATTTCCGCTCATCCTGTACTTCTGATTTAGCTTAGCACCCTCATCCGTTTTCGCATATAACAGCATGCCGGGACCGCTTAAGAAAGCAATTGTCAAGATGCCTGATATGTGTAAGCTCATGTCCTATATATACCTTCTTACTTTACTGCAATATTTAATGAAGTCTTCGCCATAGTGAGCCCTTAGGAATTCTTCTTCACGAAGAACCTGGCGATGAAACAAAGCACACCCTGCTAGAAGAAACGCCAGGAAGAACCAGCATGGAAAAACAAGAAATACACCAAGTACATTTAGTGCAAATGCAAAATATACCGGATTTCTGCTAACAGCAAATGCACCCGTAGTTATGAGCTGGTCAGGATTCTCGTTGTCTATCCCTATTCTGAAGCTATGTTTGAAGCTGATAAGAGCCCAAAGAAGAAGACACAAACCTGCAAGGGATACAATAACGCCAAACCATGACAGTACCGCCGGTGCCTCCAGGTGTCCGCCGCATAATCGTGGTAAATCAAATGCATGCGCAAATATCTGATACAAGCACAGCAGTGCAAACGGCGGAATAAGATAATCCGACTTATGCGTCTTTGCAAACTTTACAGGTTCTTTGCCATGACTTTTCATTATTACTACTTTAGAAATAATCATGAGAATAAGCAGTATGAAGTTAATAAGTATAAGATACTTTTGCATTTATATCACCTTTTCAACATATACCTCGGTATCGCATTGAGTCATTTCACTTCCCGTATCAAATTCCACGGCATATCCCAGGGCATCACCTGCACCTCCGAAATCTCCAGCAGTCCTCAAGATGCTCTGCATCGACTTTTGAGACAGGTACGGCATTTTCCGGAACTGCTTCCGTTTCCTTCCACTCCATATCTTCATCATTCCTCAGCATATGTATCTCACTGCCGAACTTCTGGTATATAGCAGAGTCCTCAATTACATAGTATTCTACAAAGAGATGCTTGAAGAGAGAGTTCAGTTCCCAGTAATCATCTCTCGTGTTCTCGTTATACTGCATTTCCTCAAATGCATCTATTTTCTCATTGTAATACCATGCAATATCAGATTTGGCTGCATTAAATCTTCCCCACAATTCATCGCCGATAGCAGAATAATCATACACCATGCTTCTAAGATTAGAAATGGAATCAGCCATAACTATCTGTTTAACTTCAAAGCCGGATGCTTTCATCCTTTCCAGATCTTCTTCCTTCCTGATTCTCCATGGTCGTTTCTGCCCTTCCCCATTCTTCTTCTCAGTATGTGCCTGCACAAGCGACAGTACATGTTCGCCAAATCTCGCTCTTATTTCATCTGCATCCGCATCGGTATCCTCGAGCACATCATGCAAAACGCCCGCTATTGCCACCTCTATGCTGCAGCGTTCTCCCATGAGTATCTGCAGAACCTCCATTGGATGAATTATGTACGCAATGTCGGTGCCTTTTCTCTTCTGTGTTCTGTGCTTCTCTTCAGCAAATCGAATCGCCTCATGAAGCTTCATCGGCAAGTCCTGTCTATCCATATCATTATAATTGATGCCGGACGACACAGGAGTTCTGTAAATATCTAACTCCGAATCATCGTAATCGTATTCAACGTTATCGAAAATAAGCGGACATCCACCATCGCGCTCTGCCTCCGCTTTCTCTGCCTCCATCTTTCTGAACTCTGCAAGTTCGTGCTCCTCAAGCGGTGGTTCAATACTGTCCGCCGAGCGTCTGCTGTTTACTGCATTTATGATATCGTTCCATCTTCTGGCAGTAATATCATAAAAAGTCTTAACTCTCTTCTCTTCCATAACCGGTCTCCTCACTGTCTCTTAACTGCTTCAATAACACTCGCCTTGTGATACTTATTCATAATCTGATGGTTTGTGTACTTCGGGTACTCTGTCTTTGCCCTGTAAAGAAGCGGATAAACAAGCCGCTCGGTTTCTCTAATGTACT
>JAQXPY010000023.1 GCA_029100885.1 Clostridiales bacterium
TGCTATACAATCGGTATAGTATTTTATCTTATCGGAAAAAAGCATTGTGTCATGCATTGCGTATGGCATGTATGGGTGCTTCTTGGCTCTGTATTCCAGTTTATCAGTCTGGCTATGATCCTGTGATTCTGAAAGGAAATATCAGAGCAGATGACTTTGACGGATATGACAATACAGTGAGACCGGCAGGTGTTCTTCTGAACTGCTGATAATGCCCGTCAGGATAAAATGCGTCAAAGCGCATCTGTATCGTAAAGCAAAGTTACCGGACCGTCATTGACCGAGGCCACCTTCATGTCGGCGCCGAATTCTCCGCATTCCACATGAAAGCCCCTGGCAGCGCACTCGGCCTTGAATCTTTCATACAGAGGAATTGCAATATCCGGCTTTGCGGCATGTGAGAAGCCAGGTCTGCGCCCTCCGAGATCGGCATAGAGGGTGAACTGGGATATGATGAGCAGCTCTCCGCCGACAGCGGAAAGATCCAGATTCATTTTTCCTGCTTCATCCTCAAATACTCTGAGATTACATATCTTTCCGGCAAGTCTGACCGCTTCCGCCTCGGTATCCCCGGGACCCACACCGAGCAGAACAAGATATCCCCTTCCGATTTTTCCCTTAATGCATCCGTCAATGGTGACAGATGCTTCCGAAACACGTGTTACAACAGCCTTCATAGGTAATATCCTCTTAATATGAATAAGTATTGCTGAAAAGAGCTCCATTCAAAAAATATGTATATCCTGTGAGAATGGAAAAACTGTGATTAATATAGTATCATAAATGCCGCAGCAAAGAAAGTGATCAAAGAGGTGAGGCAATGATAGTGTGTGTCGGTCAGGCAATGATAGACTGTATAGTAAGCGGGGGAAGCGTAAATGTTCCGGCGGATGAGATAGTGCTGTGCCCGGGAGGAGAGGCGTTTAACCAGGCGTCGGTATTTGCGGTGCTTGGAGATAAGGTGTGCCTTTCGGCAGCGGTTGGAAATGATCATGCGGGAAATATTTTAAGAAATGAGGCTGAAAGACTCGGATTTGAACTGTACACCGGGGGATTTGAAGGAAGAACTCCGGTTTCTGTTCTGGAGACGGACGAGACAGGAAACAGAAAGAGCAGAATATCCGAACTGCATTATCTCGGAGGCTTTGTTCCATCGCTTCCCGAGACAGAAACAGAAATAGAAATAGTGACGATGGGAAGTCTGTTCAGACCTCCGTTTCTGGATCCGGATATATGTCTTGAGTTTGCAAAGAGGGCAAAGGAGAGAGGCTGTCTGCTGGCGGCGGATACAAAGATGCCGAAGGGAGCGGAAATCCGGCTGAAGGATTATGCGGAGCTTCTGTGCTTGCTTGATTATATTACTCCTAATGAGGAAGAGGCAAGGTATTATACCGGAAAAACCGATCCTAAGGAGGCAGCTGCAGTATTTCGCTCCTACGGAGTAAAAAATGCCGTAATAAAGCTTGCGGAAAAGGGCTGCCTGATAGATTCGGAGAAGGAGGGATTCTTTCGGCTGCCTGCTTTTCCGTCAGAAACGGTAGATGCGATAGGAGCCGGGGATACCTTTGCGGCGGGAATGTTCCACAGTCTTATACGCGGCAGCAGTCTGAGAGAGGCCGCCCTGTATGCCTCTGCCTGCGGAGCGGTATGTGTATCGCAAAGGGGCGCAGCCCCGGCGCCTGATCTTGAGGCAAGGGTCATGACCCTGCTCAGTCATCGGAAAGAGGAAGATGGGATAAAACATTCATAAGCTCTCCGTTTCCGGTCATCAGAGCGTCGGAGATACGGCTGTGTTTCGGATATAAGCCGCATTTGTAATTGTCGATAACAGTTTCATAGCGTTCATAGGCCATGGAAACCGCAGTATCCCAGGAAATATACAGTTCTTTTGAGGCGTTCTCCCCGACTCTCTTCATGAGATCTCTGTTTTTGCACAGACGGTCCAGCAATACCGCAAGGGAAGCAGCCGTTTCGGAGATGAAAAAGCCGTTTTGTCCGTCTGTCACGCCCTCCGCGGCGCAGCTGCCGGAAACAAGCACCGAAGGAAGGGAACAGGAGGAAGCCTCACGAACCACAAGACCGTTTGTATCATAGGTGGAAGGGAAAAGAAACAGGTCGGCTCTGCAGTACCATGCTCTTATGGAATCACGGCTTTTGAGGGCTCCGGTAAAGAATACTCTGTCATTAAGACGCAGTTTTTCCGAATATGCCTTGATCTCATCAAAATCAGCGCCTCCTCCGACAAAAACCATCCTGAAGTCCGTGCCCTGGGATTTAAGCCCCTCGAGGGCATCAAGGATCAGGCGAATGCCCTTGTACCAGAACATTCGGCCGACAAAAAGAAAGACAGGCACGCCCTGAGGCAGATCATAATCTGAGGATACAGAACGAACCTCCTCATCGGATACTCTGCCGAGGGGAAGATCCACGCCGTTCGGCATGATGATGTATTCACCCTTGTAGCCGAGGGACTTAAGGTTTTCTCCGGCTCCGCGGCTTACAGTCCAGACCTCGTCGCAGGAATTGATATTTGACATCATTATCCGGACGGCGTCTTTGGAGAGCCTTTTGCTGCGAAAAGCCTTGAGCAGATCTATATCGTATTTTGTATGGTAGGTCATTACGACCGGAACATTCAGGGGTTCACGCAGCTGACGCGCAAGAAAAAGAGCCGCTGCCGGGCAGTGGCAATGCATGAGTTCTATCTGTTCGTCCTTCATTCTCTTGGTGACGGTGGGGGAAAACGGTATGCCTGCCATATAGCCTATAAACCATCTGGCATCGAGACTCGGATAACGAAGAACAGGAAAGGGATATATCTCATCGTGCTTTTCCTTAAACTCGGGAGTGACGACAATGGAGTGACCAAGTTTTTCCTCGATGATCTGTGCGTAGTTTACTACTGTATTTGCAACGCCGTCTATCTGCGGCGGAAAAGAGTCATTCATCAGACAAATCGTGTGCTTCATGAAGAATATTGCTTTCCTTTCAAATAAATATCGGAACTGACCGGAAAAATGTATTCGCCGTGAGCGCCGGGAATCTGTTTCTTGCAATTTTACTATAAATCCATTATAAAGTATAAGAAAAAAAATATTAAAAGGTTATTAATTAACCGGAAACATCGAGGATGTACATTATGAAGATATACTTGCAGCTGTTTATGGCTTTTATGCGGATTGGAGGTCTGACCTTCGGCGGAGGACTCTCGCAGCTCCCTATGCTTAAGTATGAGATAGTTCAGAAATACGGATGGCTTGAGGAAGAGGAGCTTATAGATATTTATGCGATAGGCCAGTGTACTCCCGGAATCATAGCGATCAATACCGCAACATATGTGGGCTATAAGAAAAAGGGCGTGCTCGGCGGAATCGTGGCCACGATCGGAATGGTGACCCCTTCCCTTGTCATCATAACTCTTGCTGCGCTGTGTCTTCAGGCGATAATCGACAATGTATGGGTGCAGCATGCCATAATGGGCATCCGTGCGGTCGTATGTGCGCTGATGCTCAATACTGTACTGACTCTTGCAAAAAAGTCTCTCAAGGGAAAGTTTCCTATTATAATATGCTGCCTTTCACTGATCGCCGCAGCCCTTTCGATCGCTCCTACAGTGGTGATAGTGATCGCGGCGGCACTTATCGGTATTGTATACAATGTGATGATAATGGGGGATAAGGCAAAATGAGTACGATGCTTCAGCTGTTTCTGGAATTTATGAAAATAGGACTGATCGCCGTAGGCGGAGGTCCGGCGACTCTGCCGTATCTGATGGAGCTGACCGAAAAGTATGACTGGTATACCATGACGGATCTGACCAATATGATCGCCGTCAGCGAATCCACACCGGGACCTCTCGGACTCAATATGGCAACCTATGCAGGCTTCAAGACCCTCGGCACCTTCGGAGGTGTGGTCTCCACGACAGGTCTGGTCATTCCGAGTATCATTATCATCTGTCTGATAGCGAGGTTTCTTGAGGATTTTAATGAGAACAAGTATGTGAGAGGCGCCTTTTCCGGTATCAGACCGGCTGTTTGTGCTATAATCGCAGTCAGTGTCTTCGGGGTATGCAGGGTATCCATGTTTACGGAGCTCAACGGGGTATATACTCCTATCGTAAAAACGCTTATACTGTGTGTGATAGTATTCGGATTGCTGCAGGTAAAGAAGCTCCAGAAGCTGCATCCTGCTTTCTGGCTGCTTGCGGCGGCGATCGCGGGAATCGTATTCAGATTCTGAATTAATCATTTTTCAAGGATATGCATATTGAATGCCGGAGATATGCAGAAACTGATGATGGATAAGGCCCGGACGGCCGGGGCAGAGAAGATACTAAAGGATAGGATCCGCCGGCTGACGGCAGAAAAGATACTAAAGGATAAGATCATGCCGGAGTACGGCAGGGAAGAGAATAACTGGAGGGACTATGACAGACGAAAAGTATTTTGAGGAGATGGAAGCAAGGATTCCTCACGGACAGGTAAGAACAAGATTTGCTCCGTCACCGACAGGCTATATGCATGTGGGTAATTTAAGGACAGCGCTTTATACATATCTGATTGCCAGACATTCCGACGGAGTATTCATTCTGAGGATAGAGGATACGGATCAGAACAGACAGGTAGAGGGAGCGGAAGAGGTGATATACCGCACGCTTGAGGAATGCGGACTTAAGCATGATGAGGGACCTGATGTGGGCGGTCCGGTGGCTCCTTATGTTCAGACCGAAAGAAGAGGAACCTACAAAAAATACGCCAAAATGCTGGTGGAGCGGGGACACGCATATTACTGCTTCTGTGACAAAACGGAATCTGAGGAGGACAGCGGAGAGTTTGAGAGAGCCGACTGCCCATGCCGTTCCATGAACAGGGAGGAGGCGCTTCGCAGAGCGGAAAATGAGCCGTATGTTATCCGGCAGCTTGTTCCTCACGAAGGAACAACGACATTCCATGATGCCTCCTTCGGAGATATTACGGTGCCTAATGATTCTCTGGATGATCAGGTACTGCTGAAGAGAGACGGACTTCCTACATATAATTTTGCCAATGTTATCGATGACCATCTGATGGGCATCACACATGTGGTTAGGGGAAGCGAGTATCTGGCCTCGGCTCCGAAGTATAATCTGCTTTACGAGGGCTTTGGCTGGGAGATCCCTGAATACGTTCATTGCTCTCCTGTAATGCGTGATCAGCAGCATAAAATGTCAAAAAGACATGGAGATCCGTCCTACGAAGATCTTAGAAAAGAGGGCTACCTGACCGAGGCTATATTGAACTACGTGGCTCTGCTCGGATGGTCGCCAAAGGGAGAGCTTGCCGAGACAGAGTTCTTTACTCTCGGGGAGCTGTCGGAGGCCTTTGATATTTCCGGAATATCAAAATCTCCGGCGATCTTTGACATTGAGAAGCTGAAATATTTTAATGCTCACTATATCCGCTCCATGACTCCGGAACAGTTTGCGGAGGCGGCGGAGCCTTATATCAGACAGGCAGTGGGAAATGAGGCATATTCGGCGGCAAAGATCGCGGCACTGCTTCAGAACAGGTGCGAGAAGCTGACAGACATTCCGGAGAAGCTGGATTTCTTTGACGAGCTTCCTGAGTATGATACGGAGCTCTACACAAACAAAAAGTCCAAGACTAATGCGGAAATCTCACTGAATGTACTGGAACAGGCGCTCCCTAGGCTGACAGCTCTCGAAAGCTGGGATGAGGAAAGCATTAAGTCAATGTTCACGGACTTTGCCGGGGAGCTGGGCTGTAAAAACGCGACGGTTATGTGGCCGGTCCGCATTGCCGTATCCGGAAGACTCGTCACACCCGGAGGCGTGGTCGAGATCTGCGATATTCTCGGAAAAGAGGAGACTTTGAGGCGTGTCGAGCTCGGAATCGATAAGCTTCGCGGCTGAAGGCTGCAGGCTCTTCCGTATTTTTTATCTGTCAGGAGCTGAATAGTAAAAATTTATTCATACATGTTTCACAATTATTTGTAATTATTGACATGGTGTTTTGTATTCGGGCATACTATTTGCCTGTAAATATATACAAGGCACTGTGTCTTTTTTTTAACAAAGCTATTGTTATTTTATTAACAAAAGCATATAATTATCGGAAATGAGTCATTGCATAATATTTGCGCATTGCATAATAACCAAAATATTGCTTGTTAAAACTTTATTTTTGTAGAGTTTTACAGATAGAAGTGATAGAATTAAGTAACTTTTATAATTCAGGAGGTAAAAGTCTTGGCAAAAGAAATCATAGAAACAATCAGACAGGCCGAGACTGCGGCGGCGGAAAAGATCAGCTTTGCCAAAGCAGAGGCGGACAGGCTTGTCAGCGAAGCTAAGGATACAGCAAAGGCACGCTATGCTTCAGAGATAAAAAAAGCAAACGACGAAGCAGAAGCAAAGACCGCAGCGGCCGAGGCTGAAGCGGAAAAGCTGGTTTCCGAGGCACAGGCATCGGCTTTGAAAGCAAAGGAGGAGCTGAAGGCAGCGGCGGCAGCCGGACAGGAGGCTGCTGCGGAGGCGGTAATAGATGCTCTGCTGCTCTTGTAAGAACATTGATTCGAGCCGGTTCCTTAATGATTCAGGGGATCGGTTAATGAATAGACCTAAATGATTTTGTTGTTTTTTAGAAAGGAGGGAACAGCATGTCAAAAGTGAGGATGAAGCGGATATTTATCTGCGGACTGAATTCACAGAAATCACAAGCTCTTGACATCCTCCAGCGAGCCGGTACAGTCGAGATAACTGCCGGAGATCCTGAGTATGAAGGTCTGAAAAGGATCGATGCCGGACAGGAAAAGGCTGAAAGCTTGCAGAAAGCCTCTCAGGCCGAACAGGCAATTGCGGTTCTTGATGAATTTGCACCGGAGCAGACGGGACTTTTGGATTCGCTTAAGGGTGCCGAGGATATTGGAACCGCTTCATATAACGATCGCGCCGCGCATATCGAAGAGTATATGCATAAGGCGGAAGAGCTTATCAGGCTGTCGAAGCAGATAGCGGAGCACAGGGCGGCTATCCCGAAATGTCTCAACAGGCTGGAAGCTCTGAAGGCATGGCAGGGAGTGGACGTTCCTCTGGATTTTTCCGGAACAGAAAAGACCAGAGCATTTATCGGCTCGGTGGCACAGGACGTGTCCGCAGCCGATATTTACGGGCTTCTTCAAAACGAGCTTGGCGGAAACGAACCGACAGACCTTGAGATCACGCAGTTCTTCAGAGGAAAGATGCTGTCGTCATTTATGGCAATATGTCATCGGGATGACGGCGAAGCAGTGGAAAACGCTCTGAGACGGATCAATTTCGTCAAGGCACCTTCCGGCACTATGATACCGGCCGAGGAGGAGGCGGCAATAGGCAGAGAGATATCGGAGCATGAATCGCAGATCGCAGTATTATCCGAAGCTGTCGGAGCCTATGCCGGAGACAGACAGGATCTTAAGTTTGCAGCGGATTATTTCAGGCTTCAGGCTGACCGTTTTGCAGTGTCGGGAAAACTGGCACAGACAGAAAATGCATTCTTTATCAGCGGATATACGCCTGAGGAGGGCTCGGAGGCTCTGAAAAACAGGCTTGAACAGCTTGACGCAGTGGTTGAGCTTGCGGAGCCTTCCGAGGATGAGGAGGTTCCGGTTGCGCTTAAGAACGGCTTCTTAAGCGAACCGATGGAAACTGTTGTGGAGAGCTACTCGATACCGGGAAAAACAGAGATAGATCCGTCAAAGATCATTGCATGCTTCTATTATATTCTGTTCGGACTGATGCTTTCGGATGCCGGCTACGGTCTGATACTGGTGATTGCCTGCGGCTATGTGCTGCTTAAGGTCAAAAATATCAAGCCGGGCATGGAGAAGATGGTAAGGCTCATGTTCTTTTCCGGCATATCCACCACCTTCTGGGGTTTTATGTTCGGAAGCTTCTTCGGAGATGCGGTAGGAGTGGTGGCTTCGACCTTCTTCAACAGACCGGATATTGCCTTCAGACCTCTGTGGTTTAATTCCATGGAGGAGCCGATAAGACTTCTTGCATTTGCGTTTCTTATCGGAATCATCCATCTGTTTACAGGACTGTTTATCAAGCTGTATCAGCTGCTGAAGGCCGGACAGATCAGGGATGCGATATATGATGTCGTATTCTGGATGATGTTTGTGGGCGGCGCCATTATTTATCTGCTCTCCATGCAGATGATAACAGATATGCTGAGCCTGAGCTTTATCCTGAGTCCTGCGATAGGCAAGGCAGGAGGCATGGTGGCGATCGCAGGATGCCTTGGAGTTGTTCTTACCGGAGGCAGAGAATCGAAGAACCCGATAATCAGACTGCTTCTCGGTCTCTACGGAGCATACGGCATTACCAGCTGGCTCTCGGATGTTCTGTCTTACTCGAGACTGCTGGCTCTCGGACTTGCCACAGGCTGTATAGCACAGGTATTCAACAAGCTGGGAACCATGCTCGGAAACGGCATACTCGGCGCAGTGTTCTTTATAGTAATATTCGTATTCGGAAACTTGCTCAATCTTGCGATAAATGTTCTCGGAGCTTATGTTCATACAAACAGGCTTCAGTTTGTAGAGTTCTTCAACAAATTCTATGAGGGCGGTGGAAGAGAGTTTGAGCCATTCACTGAAAACACTAAGTATTATTCAGTTAAGGAGGAAATTTAGTAATGGAATTAGGATTATTTTTGGCAGTTCTCGGTGCAGGTCTTGCAGCAGGCTTCGCAGGAGCCGGATCAGCTATCGGAGTAGGCATTGCGGGTCGTTCGGCGGCAGGCGTAGTAACACAGGAGCCTTCAATGTTCTCTAAGGTTCTTATTCTTCAGCTGCTTCCGGGTACACAGGGTATCTACGGACTCCTTATCGGATTTATCGTTCTCAGCCAGGTGGGTATCCTCGGCGGCGATATCCCTTCACTGTCAAAGGGACTGATCTACTTTGCCGCATGTATGCCTATGGCTATCGGCGGTCTTCTTTCCGGAATCGCACAGGGACAGTGCTCAAGCTCCGCTATAGGACTTGTTGCAAAGAGACCTGACCAGTTCGGTAAGGCAATGATCTTCCCGGCAATGGTTGAGACATATGCTATTCTTGCACTCCTTATCTCTATTCTTTCTATTTTCGGTATTCCGGCTGCTATCTGATAACGAAGCAGAGACCGAAAAGCATGCGGTATTCCGGCAGGCTGCGCGGTAATGCCGCAGGATGATACATACCGGGGCTCCACGGCGAAATAAAGCAGCCCATAAGTCAGGAACAGAGCGGTCTGTCCTTACAAGACGCCGGGAGCTGTCAGAAAAGAATAAGGAAAGGATTTTTACATGAGCGGACTTGAAAAAATAGTCGATCGCATATCCGGGGAGGCGGACGAGAAGGCCGGGGCTATCCTTGCCGAGGCGCAGGCAAGGGTCGGTCAGATATCTGCCGACAATGACAGAAGAGTCAAAGAGGAATGCGAAAGGATAAAAAAGAAAGCGGATACAAAGGCTCTGAATATTGCCGAAAGAAGCAAGGCGTCCGCAGAGCTTAAGTCCAAGCAGATCCTTCTTTCCGGCAGACAGGAGATACTGAACGAAACGATAGGTATCGCCAGAAAAAAGCTTGCCGGACTGTCGGATCAGGAGTACAGGGATTACTTCATTAAGCTTTTCAAAAAGCACGTTCCGACCGAGGATGCAGTGCTGAGGCTCGGAGAAAAGGATCTCGGAAGGCTTACACAGGAGGATATCTCAGAGCTTAAGGCTGCTGCGCAGGCAGCGGGCTCAAGGCTTACGGTAGCGGAAAAGGCTGCGGATATAAGGGACGGCTTTATCCTTGATTTCGGAGGAGTTGAGGAAAACTGTACCTTTGACGCACTTTTTGATCAGTACAGCGAGGATCTTCTGGATAAGGTAAAAACAATTCTTTTTGCGTAACGGCGGGAGGTCAGAATGACAAATACATATGTAGATAAAAGCTATGCATATGCCGTTGCGCGGTTAAGACACGCAGAGCTCAGCCTGCTGGACAAGGCAGCCATGGAGCAGCTGATCACAGCAAAGTCCGCTGAGGATGCGGAAAAGCTCCTCAGGGATAAGGGCTGGGGAGGCGATGACTCCGAGGATACCGAGAGCATGTTCGCCGCTGAGACACGGAAGCTGTGGGATTATGTTGAAGAGATCGTTCCGGATATGAATGTTTTCAATGTATTCAGGCTCAGGGATGATTTCAGCAATCTCAAGGCAGCGCTCAAGGAATCTGTCATGTCCTACGAGTATCCGGGAATCTACAGCTCCTTTGGAACCGTGCCTTCGGAGACCGTCAGGAATGCCGTAAAGACCAGGACCTACAAGGAACTGCCGGTAATAATGGCGGATATAGCAGAAAAGGCCCACGAGGTTTTTTTAAGGACAGGAGACGGACAGCTTTGCGATATTATGGTGGATAAGGCCTGTCTGGAGGCGATCAGAGCTGCGGGGACGGCAAGCGGGTGTGATTTTATCAGAGATTATGCCGAGCTCAAGACCGCGGCAGCTGATGTCAATATTGCCGTAAGAGCCTGTCATACAGGCAAGGACAGGGATTTCTTAAAGCTGGCACTGGCTGAGAGCGGTATTCTTTCGATCAACGGACTGGAGTCGGCTGCCCTCAGCGGTGAGGACGCTATCGCGGCATTCCTGGCAAATACGGACTTTGCGGCTGCGGTTTCGGACCTTAAGAAGTCACCTGCCGCATTTGAACGCAGATGCGACAATCTGATAAACGACAGGATGATGTCCATGCATTATGAGTCCTTCGGACCGGGACCCGTTGCGGCATATATCATAGCAAGAGAAAACGAGATCAAATCGGTCAGGATCGTTCTTGCCTGCAAGCAGAATGGATTTTCCGATGACAAGATCAGGGAAAGGGTGCGTGATACTTATGTATAAGATAGCAGTTATGGGAGACCGTGACAGCATATACGGTTTCGCGGCAGTGGGACTTGAGCCCTTCCCGATCACAGATACAGAGAAGGCGGCAGAAAAGCTTAAGGAGCTGGTCGAAGGCAATTATGCGGTCATATACATTACCGAAGAGCTTGCCGACAGACTGGAAAGGGAGATCACCTATTATTCCGAGCGGAAGCTGCCGGCGATCATTCAGATACCGGGCGTATTCGGAAATACAGGCAAGGGCATTAAGGCTGTTAAGCAGTCGGTGGAAAGAGCCGTAGGTTCGGATATTATTTTCGGCAATGATTAAAGTATAAAAAACGAAAGGTAAGTATAAACATGAGCAAAGGTGTAATCAAAAAAGTTGCCGGACCTCTGGTTATCGCAAAAGGGATGCGCGATGCAAGTATTCGTGATGTGTGCCGCGTATCCGATAAAAACCTTACAGGCGAGATAATTGAGATTCACGGAGATGAAGCATCTATTCAGGTTTATGAGGAGACCTCCGGACTCGGTCCGGGAGAGCCGGTCGAGTCAACAGGTATCCCTATGTCGGTAGAGCTCGGTCCGGGAATCATAAGCAGTATTTACGACGGTATTCAGAGACCTCTGGAAAAGATCAAGGAGGTAACCGGCTCCAATCTGCTGCAGAGAGGTGTTTCGGTTCCGTCTCTTGACAGAGATAAGAAATGGCATTTTACCCCTGTGGCAAAGGCCGGAGACAAGGTGGTATACGGGGATGTTCTCGGCACTGTCCAGGAAACAGAGGTGGTTCTTCATAAGATCATGGTGCCTAAGGGCGCCGACGGAACTATCGTCAGGATCACAGAGGGCGACTATACTGTAACGGAGGATATTGCTGTTATCAGCACTGATAAGGGTGAGGTTCCTGTTCAGCTTATGCAGAAGTGGCCTGTTCGTGTGGGCAGACCTTACAAGACAAAGCTGAGTCCGGATATGCCTCTCATTTCAGGACAGAGAGTAGTTGATACTCTGTTTCCTATCGCCAAGGGCGGAGTCGCGGCTGTTCCGGGACCTTTCGGATCAGGAAAAACAGTCGTTCAGCACCAGCTGGCAAAGTGGGCGGATGCAGAGATCGTTGTATATATCGGCTGCGGCGAGCGCGGAAATGAGATGACAGACGTTCTGAATGAGTTCCCTGAGCTTAAAGATCCTCGTACAGGAAAATCTCTTATGGAGAGAACGGTGCTTATCGCCAATACATCGGATATGCCGGTTGCTGCCCGTGAGGCATCGATCTACACGGGAATCACCATTGCAGAGTATTTCCGTGATATGGGATATTCCGTAGCGCTGATGGCAGACTCCACCTCAAGATGGGCAGAGGCTCTTCGAGAGATGTCAGGACGACTTGAGGAAATGCCGGGCGAGGAAGGCTACCCTGCATACCTCGGCTCGCGTCTGGCAGAGTTCTATGAGAGAGCCGGACGTGTTATAGCTCTCGGCAGCGAAGGCAGAGAGGGAGCTCTCTCGGTGATCGGAGCTGTATCGCCTGCAGGCGGAGATATTTCAGAGCCGGTAACACAGGCTACACTTCGTATAGTCAAGGTGTTCTGGTCACTGGATGCCAATCTGGCATACAAGAGACATTTCCCGGCTATCAACTGGCTGCGCTCCTACAGTCTCTATATCGATTCTATGGAAAGCTACTTCAATAAGAATGTTGCCGATGACTGGACGGAGCTCAGAGGCAGAATGATGGGACTTCTTCAGGATGAGTCAGAGCTCGAAGAGATCGTAAACCTTGTAGGTATAGATGCCCTTTCCGCATCGGATCGTCTCAAGTTAGAGGCTGCCCGTTCTATCCGTGAGGACTACCTGCATCAGAACGCCTTTGATGATGTGGATACATATACCTCCACAAAGAAGCAGCATACGATGATGAAGCTTATTCTCAGCTACTATGATGAGGCTGGCAAGGCGCTCGAGGAGGGTGCAAAGGTCAACGACCTTATCAATATTCCTTGCCGTGAGGCTATCGGAAGATTCAAATACGTTGCTGAGACAGATATTGACAAGGAATATGCCGACATTCAGGAAATGCTCAAGAAAGAGTGCGCTGAAGCTGTTTCTAGAAAGGAGGCGTTCTGAGTATGCCAAAAGAGTATAGAACCATACAGGAAGTAACCGGACCTCTGATGCTGGTCAAGGGCGTTGAAAATGTCAAGTATGACGAGCTGGGAGAGATCGAGCTGGCGGACGGAACAAAGCGCCGCTGCAAGGTGCTGGAGATAGATGAAGGAAATGCTCTTGTACAGCTGTTTGAGGCATCCACCGGAATCAACCTCGAATCCTCAAAGGTAAGATTCTTTGGAAAGAGCCTTACACTCGGCGTATCCGAGGACATGCTGGGTCGTATGTTCGACGGAATGGGAAGAGCGATAGACGACGGACCGGAGATCATTCCGGAGGCACGCATGGATATTAACGGACTGCCTATCAACCCGGCAGCGAGAGCGTATCCGTCGGAATTCATCCAGACAGGCGTATCCGCTATCGACGGACTTAACACACTGGTAAGAGGACAGAAGCTTCCGATCTTCTCCTGCTCGGGACTTCCTCATGCCAACCTTGCGGCACAGATCGCAAGACAGGCAAAGGTAAGAGGAACAGATGAGCAGTTCGCAGTAGTATTTGCTGCGATGGGAATCACCTTTGAGGAAGCCAGCTTCTTCATGAACTCGTTTAAAGAGACAGGTGCTATTGACAGAGCTGTCATGTTCCTTAACCTGGCAAATGACCCTGCAGTAGAGCGTATTTCCACTCCGCGTATGGCACTGACCGCGGCAGAGTATCTGGCATTTGAGAAGGATATGCATGTTCTTGTTATCCTTACGGATATTACGAACTATGCGGACTCTCTCCGTGAGATATCCGCAGCACGTAAGGAGGTTCCGGGAAGAAGAGGATATCCGGGATACATGTATACAGACCTTGCCGGACTGTATGAGAGAGCAGGACGTCAGCTCGGCAGAAAGGGTTCAATCACCATGATTCCGATCCTTACTATGCCTGAGGATGATAAGACCCACCCGATCCCTGACCTTACAGGATATATCACGGAGGGACAGATCATGCTTGGAAGAGACCTGTACAGAAGAGGAATCCAGCCTCCTATCGATGTTCTTCCGTCATTGTCCAGACTTAAGGACAAGGGTGTCGGTGAAGGCAAGACCCGTGCGGATCATTCCAGTACGATGAACCAGCTCTTTGCCGCCTACTCAAGAGGTAAGGACGCAAAGGAGCTTATGGTCATTCTCGGAGAGGCTGCGCTGTCGGATATGGATAAGCTCTATGCGAAATTTGCCGATGAGTTCGAGCGTCAGTATGTTTCACAGGGCTATAACACGGATCGTGACATAGAGGAGACTCTGGATCTTGGCTGGAAGCTGCTGGGTATACTGCCTAAGTCGGAACTCAAGCGAATCAAGGATGATATGATCGAGAAGTATTACAAGCCTTACGAGGAGGCTTAATAGAGGGGGACTGCAATGGCAAAATCACAGGTCAACCCTACCAGAATGGAGCTGACACGACAGAAAAACAAGCTCAAGACCGCGCGCCGCGGTCACAAGATGCTTAAGGATAAGCGTGATGAGCTGATGCGTCAGTTTCTTTCTCTGGTCAGGGAAAACAAAGAGCTTCGTGAGAAAGTCGAAAGCGGTATCCGTGCCTGCAATAGTAATTTTGTACTGGCAAGAGCGGGTATGAGTGCGGAAGCGCTCAATGTGGCGCTTATGTCTCCAAAGCAGGAAGTGTATCTTGAGGCAGACACGAAAAATGTCATGTCTGTAGAGATCCCTGAGTTCAAATACAAGACGCGTACATCGGATTCAAACGATATTTATTCATACGGCTTTGCTTTTACATCCTCCGATCTGGATGATGCGGTCAAAAGTATTGCGGATCTTCTGCCTGATATGCTAAGATTGGCTGAATGCGAGAAGTCTTGTCAGCTGATGGCAGCGGAAATAGAAAAAACAAGGCGTCGTGTAAATGCCCTTGAGCATGTCATGATCCCTGAGACAGAAGCTAATATCAAGATGATCAAGATGAAGCTGGATGAGAATGAGCGCAGCTCACAGATCCGTCTTATGAAGGTCAAGGATATGATGCTTGAGGAAGCTCACAGATATGATGAGAAGAACGGAGGAGTCGGAGTCTACGCTGTAGAAATTGAAGAATCGACAGGGGAAGATTGATTTGACATATTCCAGGGATAGCCGCGAGGCAAAGAAACGAAGACTGAGAGATAACATAATAATCAGTAAAGAATCGGGGAAAGACTCAAAAGGTCTTTCCCTAATTGTGTTTATCGTGCTGCTGATATGTGCCGCAGGCATAGCCTTCGGCGCATACTGGATGCTCAACAGGAACCTGTCTGAGTCCTACAGTATCATGTGGGTAAAGAGCCAGGATTCGGAGGAAGGCCCGGTTGAGACCTTCAAGGGATATAAAAGCTTTGCCGGAGGCATTATAAGATACACTAAGGACGGTGCCGAATACATTGACCGAGGAGGCAATATCGTTTGGGAGAGAAGCTATCAGCTTAATTCGCCGATAGTTGATGTAAGCGAAAAATTCGCCGTCATAGGTGATCAGGGAAGTACAAAGCTTTATATCTTCGACAGCAAGGGAATGACGGGAAGCAGTGAGACGCTTCTTCCTGTATCAATACTCAGAATAGCCGACAGCGGAGTTGTCTATGCTGTACTCAATGATAATGCTGCGGAATACATCACAGCCTTCAAGCCTGACGGCTCGGCCATTGATCTCTCGGTCAAGTCGATCTTTAAGGGCGACGGATATCCTTTTGCTATAGACTCATCCCCGGACGGGACAGAGCTGATAACCTCATATATCAGTATCGAAAGCGGAGTGCCGGTAAATGATGTTGTATTTCGAAACTTCGGGGCCATAGGTCAGAATGAGGATGCCAGACGTATAGTGGGAGGCTTCAGGGATGAATTCGCGGGACACATGGTCGGAAGCGTAAACTTTTCCACAAATGAATTCAGCCAGGCCTTTTATGACGGCGGAGTTGTATTCTTTTCAACCGAAGTACTGAACTCACCGGAGATCATTGTGAACCATTCCTTTGAGGAAAGGATCGAATCGGTCGATGCATCCGGGGAAACAGTAGCTCTTCTGCTGGAGGCGGATAAAGGAGCAGGAAATCAGAAGCTGGTCATTTTCAGTGTCAGGGGAGAAAAAAAGGCGGAGATAGAGCTGGATTTTGACTGTCAGGAAATGTGCATGACGGAAAGCTTTACTGTATTAAGGTCGGAAAACAGACTTTATGTATACGGAAAAAACGGTGTTTTGAGGGCGGAATTTGAATATACCGACGGCGATATAGTTGAGATTGCCGGCGGCGGAGAGAAGGATGAGCTCTTTGTTATCACCGCTGCCGATATAGTCAGGATCAAATATTGAGGCTGAGGGCATGATATTCAGAAACTGAGGACATAAAAATTCAGAAACTGACGACGAATAATTCAGAAACTGAGGACGAATGATCCAGAAACTTCAGAAGCAGGTCAGAATAAGACCTGATTATTGAAGAGCCCGGAACTTACAAATCAGAGAAATGACCGACAGCGATGGGCAGATGAAAGGATCAGCGGCACAGAGACGATCCGCGGCACAGAGATGATCCGGGAATATGGAGGATATGGAAATGGGGAAGGGAAAT
>JAQXPY010000024.1 GCA_029100885.1 Clostridiales bacterium
GAATGCTTCTCGCTCAGAATGCTATCCGCGACAGACTTAAGGAGAGAGTAACGGCTATCGTTGAGAGCGGTGCTGACGCAGCTGTTTCGGCAGCAGGTCAGGAATGGCTGGATACCTTTGCTGTTGGCGCAGCAAACGGAGCAGCAACAGACAAGCTTGTAGAAGCTCTTGAGGCTTGCGGCAGCGATGCTGCAAAGGAGATCCTCAATGAGAAGGATTACCTCTCGAAGAAGAGCCAGTGGATCTTTGGCGGAGACGGATGGGCATATGATATCGGTTACGGCGGACTTGACCATGTTCTTGCCTCCAACCAGGATATCAATGTATTCGTATTCGATACAGAGGTTTACTCAAATACAGGCGGACAGTCCTCAAAGTCCACACAGCCGGGTGCTGTCGCACAGTTCGCCGCAGCAGGCAAGACACTTAAGAAGAAGGATCTTGCAGGCATGGCTATGAGCTATGGCTATGTATATGTTGCCCAGATCGCTATGGGCGCTGACTACAATCAGGCAGTCAAGGCTATCGCGGAGGCTGAGGCATATCCGGGTCCGTCACTCATCATCGCTTATGCTCCGTGTATCAACCATGGCATCAAGAAGGGCATGGGCAAGGCTATGGACGAGGAAGCTCTGGCAGTTGAGTGCGGTTACTGGCAGAACTTCAGGTTCAATCCTGCAAGTGAGAAGCCGTTCTCACTTGACTCAAAGGAGCCTGATTTCAGCAAGCATATCGACTTCCTTAACGGAGAGGTTCGTTATTCCTCACTTGCCCTTAAGGACAAGGAGAGAGCGGAGGCTCTTCAGCAGAAGAACCTTGAGAACGCTAAGGCTCAGCGCAGACACCTTGAGTCCCTTGTTGAGGTCTATAATAAATAACGAAAGAGCCTCTGACCGGTTACTGAAGCAGAAGGAGCCACTGACCGGTTTCTGAAGTACAGAGCCGGATCACTGACGATCTGCCAAAGTGAAAGACAGATAAAAAATTAAATCCCGCCATGCCTTGCGGCACGACGGGATTTTTTTATGAACAGCATTGAATATAAAAGCGCATGATGCTAAAATTACATAGCACTGCAGACAGTATTCATATGGAAATGGTCTTTTGAAGGTCTCAGGTGACAACAACTGAAAGAAGGAAGGATGCATATGTCTGATAATTTCACAATTGAAGCTATACCGGTAGCACCTCTCAGGATAGCAGCCCACATCAGTGCCGAGAAGCTGGCACGCGAAGTTGATTCCAGGATCGTTGAGTTCCGAAAGCATGATCTGGAAGTATTGAAGAAGAAATATACCGATTCGGTTCTCCTCAGAGATTTTGCTCCTGACAGCTTTCTGCTGGATCTGGACTGCCCGCGCTTCGGCACAGGTGAGGCCAAGGGTGTTATCAATGAGTCGGTCAGAGGTGTTGACGAGTATATCATTTGTGATATTACAAACTATTCCAATACATATAAGGTGAGCGGATATGTCAACCATATGTCTCCGGATGATAATTATCAGGATCTGAAGAGGATCATAGGGGCAAGTATTGCCAAGGCTCATCGTGTAAATGTCATCATGCCGTTTTTGTATGAGTCGCGTCAGCACAAGAGAGACAAGAGAGAGTCTCTGGACTGCGCTATGGCTCTGGAGGAGCTGGTAAATATGGGTGTTGAGAACATCATTACCTTTGATGCCCATGACCCGAGAGTTCAGAACGCCATTCCGCTCAACGGCTTCGATTCCTTCATGCCAACATATGCATTCCTTAAGGCTATCGTATCGAGATTCCCGGATCTGAAGATCAATAAGGATACTGTCATGGTCATTTCACCGGATGAGGGAGCTATGGGCAGGTCTATCTTCCTTGCCAACAATCTCGGTGTCGATATGGGTATGTTCTACAAGAGAAGAGATTATTCGAGAGTCGTAAACGGACGAAACCCTATAGTGGCTCATGAATTCCTCGGCTCATCCGTGGAGGGCAAGACGGTCATCATAGTTGACGATATGATATCTTCAGGCGAATCCATGCTGGATACCGCCAGAAATCTTAAGGAGAGGAAGGCAAAGAACGTTATAGTCTGCTGCACCTTCGGTCTCTTTACCAACGGTTTTGAGAAGTTCGATGAGTTCTATAACAACGGCTATATCGACCTTATCGTTACCACAAACCTTAACTATAAGCCGGAGGAGATATATACCAAAGAGTGGTATGTTGAGGCAAATATCAGTAAGTATCTCGCGTCGGTGATCAATTCCTTCAACTACAATATCAGTACATACGGCTTCAGCAATTCCAAGAAGATCCAGGAGCTTCTTTCGAAGCTGAGACAGTGATCTGATGAATATTATTTCGGCACAGTCATATCCGGCTGTGCCGATTAAATTTTAAGCCGTGCCTCATGGGCAGCGGACATTCCGTAAAGTGCGGCGGCTTAGTATCCGAGACAGGACAAAGGGAATGAGAATGACAGAAGAGACCACAAAGAAAACCGATGCAAAGCGTCTGAAGCCGATGAAGGCAGCTGTCTTTATTGCGATACTGCTGGCAACGGCTGCGGCAGCCTCGGCGGTCATGGCGATCCGTGTCTGGAAAAATGCCCGAAGCGGAGGTCTGTTCAGCTGGAACAGATCGGTCATGTACAGCAGAGGAATAGACGAACTGCTGGATACTATGGAACGATACGGGCTTACAGAGCTGTACCAGAACGTTCCTTCGGACTGTGATACAGCTATAATTGAGGAACTGATCGTGAAATGCTCGGATAAGGGAATAAGGGTGTATCTGCTGGCGGGAGAACCGGAATGGGCTCTGGAGCAGGATGGAAGCTCTCTTATCAGGGTGATAAACAGAGCCGCAGACTGGAACAGGGCCATGCCAGAGGGCTTAAGGATAGCCGGGGTAATGTCAGATATCGAACCGCACATTCTTAAGGATCAGGACAGCGCAAGACTGATGGAATGCTTTGCGGATGGATATGCGGCTGCCATGGCTGAGGCCGGGAAGCAGGAACTGGAGCTTATTGCCTGCATTCCGTATTATTTTGATGATGAAGGGAGGCGTGCCGGGCTTGAGAGACTAGTAAAGGATGGCTGTACGGGTCTGGCAGTCATGAATTATTACAGGGGCAGCGAATCAGAGCATATACTGACAGAGGCTGAACTTGCAAAAAAATACGACAGGCGTATTATTACGATATACGAGCTTCAGGAGGAGGGAAAGTACGGGCTTACCGACAGGAATACATATAACAGCGTCGGTCTTGATGCTCTGTACGACAATTACGGGAAGCTTCGCAGAGATTATTTTCCTCAGCGTATAGATTATGCACTTCATTCCTACGAAGCTCTGCTTGAAATGACAGAAAGGGAGAGCCGCGAGTGATGAGAGATGTACTGCGGGAGGAAAAAAAGTTTCTTATGCTTCAGGCTGAGGCTCTTGCACTCCGGGCGCATCTTTCCGGTGTGCTGACACAGGATGCAAACAACGGGATCGACGGTTACTGTGTAAGATCACTGTATTTTGACACGCTCAGAAACAGGGATCTGCAGGAAAAGGAAGACGGAATAGAGCTGAGAAGAAAGCTGAGGCTCAGGGTATACAGCCCGGATGCGGATTTTGCACTGCTTGAAATGAAGCAGAAGCAGGGGCAGTACCAGAGAAAGAGATCGCTGCGCCTGGAAAGATCCGAGGCAGCTGAGCTTATTAACGGTAATTATTCGGTGCTCCTTGATGGAAAAGGGTCCTTCGGAGAGGAGTGCTATGTTATGATGGAGATGCATCTGTACCGCCCAAAAACTATAGTGGAGTATGACAGATTTGCATTTATCGCTCCGGAAAACTCCATCAGGGTAACCTTTGATTCCGGAATCAGGGCGAGTGGGACAAACTTTAATATATTTGATCCGCAGCTTGATCTTAACTATGTGCTGGATCCTTCGGGAACGGTTCTGGAGGTCAAGTTTAACGGGTTTTTGCTGAGCTATATCAAGGATATGCTGCTGCCGGTTCAGAAAAGCGAGCTGTCGGTAAGCAAATATGCTCTTGCCCGTTCTCTTGAGGGGCTGTAAAGTATGAAACAGCCCGGAAAACCAATAAAGTTTTATTAACGGAGTACGATAAACGATATGAAAGAAACACTGTACAATCTTCTGGCAAAACAAGGAGACATGACATGGCAGCAGATCATACTGAACGTGGGGGTCAGTGCATTGATAGGAGTTGTGATCTATATTTCCTACATGCTGTCTCATAAAGGAACCATCTACAGCAAGAAATTCGGAGTGACTCTGGTAGCACTGACGGTCATGACGGGAACCGTCATGACCGTCATAGGAAATAACATAGCTCTGTCACTCGGTATGGTAGGTGCTCTTTCTATCGTGCGTTTCAGAACAGCCCTCAAGGACTCCAGGGATACGGTCTATGTATTCTGGACTATTATAGTGGGAATATGCTGCGGAGTAGGGGATTATGTTGTGGCAGCAACAGGAAGCACAGCTGTATTTCTCGTGTTCCTGCTGTTCGGTGCGGTGCGAAGTGACACGAGAATGCTGCTGGTGATCAGAGCTGACAGAAGCATAGGAGATAATATAGAGGCGCTGGTATTTCAGTATTTCAGCCGCAGCGCCGTTCTCAGAGTAAAGAATACCAACGGCAGCAGGGTGGAATACATCTATGAGATGTCACGCAGGACACTTGAGAAGGCACAGTCCGAGCACAGCTCGCTCACAGATGATTTTTACAGGCTGGGGCCTGTCGAAAGCGTGAATATCGTCGCACAGAGCGATGAGATCTATAATTGATGCAGTGACCGAACTTTTGCCAGACGGCATGAAATACAAAGCTGTCAGGCAGAACAAATGATATGAAACGGAGTATGTGCTGTCCGGAGGATATATCGGATCTATATCGGATCTATATCGGATCCGGATCAATAACAAAACAGGCGGGAGAATATGAAATATAAGTTATTGGGGCTTACTGCATGTATGCTGTCAATAGTGATCGCTGTTCTGGCGCCTCTGACTGTGTCGGGACATGCCTTAAAGGATCGAGTACATCAGCACAGGGAAGGCGTCCCGGAGACGGCATGCGAACACGAGGAGGATGTGCTGTGTACATATCTGCCGATCGTGGAAATAAAGACAGGCGGGCAAACGATACCGGGAAGAAAGGATTCGAAAGAAAATTATACTCTGTCGGAGGATGGTGAGACATATATTACGGCAGACATCAGGATCATAGGCAGAGATTCGTCGGAGTATCATCATACATATGATGCTCCCGATGTTGAGAGCGCCGTCAGAATAAGGGTCAGGGGCAATTCCTCCAGAAGCTTCGAAAAGCCGAGCTATGCTCTCAAGCTGGTGGATGATAAAGGAAAAAATAATTTCTGTGAGATAATGGGAATGGATGCCCACAGCGACTGGGTGCTGTACGGACCGTGGCTCGACAAGACAGCGATCAGGAACTATATGTTCTACAATCTTTCGGGAGAGATTATGGACTACGCTCCCAATGTAAGATACTGCGAGGTCATAGTTGACGGAGATTATCAGGGATTGTACCTGATGACGGAGAAGATCACCGCCGGGACTGACGGCTCACGTCTGGATCTGAAGGTCAATGCCAAGGGCAATACCTATACGGGTTACCTGCTTAGACTCGACCACAGAAAAGCAGATGAACAGCCTCTCAATACCTATACAGATTATACATATATACAGGAACCCGAGCTGATGCTGCAGCTGGAGTTTCCGGGAGAAAAAAACAGAAGCAGCGAGATGGAGGAGGAGATCAGAAGGGATTTTTCGGAATTTGAAAAGTCTCTGTATTCGTATGATTATAATGATAAGAAATACGGATACAAGGCCAGGACGGATATGGATGATTTTATTGATTATTTCATTATCAATGAGCTCACCGGCAACCTTGATGCCGGTAATTTCTCCACCTATATCTATAAAAATGCAGACGGCAGACTGAGGCTGTGCGTCTGGGACTTCAACAATGCCTGCGACAATTATTTTGACGGAGAGCAGGGCTACAGAGGATTGTTCATGCCTTGGAGGCAGTGGTTCTGGATGATGGTTAAGGACGAGGATTTTACCGACAGGACCATATACCGGTATCGGGAACTCAGAAAAGGAGTACTGAGCGAGGGTAATATGGATGCATATATAGACGAAACACTGAAGTTTATTGAACCGGCATTAGAGAGAAATGATGAAAGATGGGGATCCGTTTCGGAGCAGGCTTCAAAGCTTCTGAAGCCTGAATCAAGGAATATTGAGTCAAGAGACAAAGCTGAGGGACAGCTTAAGGGCTATCTTCACAACCGCGGTGAGTGGCTTGACGAAAATATCGAGACACTCAGGCAGTTTTCGGCTCCTTCACGTACAAAAAAGTTCAACGAGGTAAATGACTGACAGTGAGAAGGTTTGTTGTAACGGTAACAGCGCTGCTGATGACATGTCTTATGGTGCTTGCCGTCATGTATATGACAAATATTTATATAGACCTGAACCCCGGAAAAACGCCGGAGTCCTTTGTGTGTACTTCGGAGGACAGGATACTGATCAGAAAAGACGGAGAATGGCAGGAGCTTGAGATAAGGGGAGTCAACATGGGAACAGGTCTCCCGGGAAAATGGTCAACAGACTACGGAATAAACAAGGCAGAGTATCTGAGATGGTTTAAAGAGATAAAAGCCATGGGAGCCAATACAGTCAGAATATATTCTATACTTGCCGATGATTTTTATAATGCTTTTTATGAATTCAACAGGAACAATCCGGACCCTTTGTATCTGCTCCAGGGAGTATGGGTCAATGACTATGTCCAGAATTCGCATATGGATGCACTGGATCCGAAATTCAGGGACAAGCTTATAAGCGATGCTGTTACCATGACCGATGTAATACACGGAAGGAGGGCAATATTTGTCAGCGACGCATATATGGGATCCGGAATCTATACTCACGATATCTCCGAGTGGGTGATAGGCTACATTCTCGGTGTTGAATGGGAGGATGTTACGGTCGCATATACGAATGAGATGAATCCCGATAAAAATGAGTACATCGGGGAATATGTATATACTGCTCCCGAGGCAACTCCGTTTGAGGCAATGCTGGCGGAAACCGCGGACAGGCTGATGTCGTACGAGAGCAGCCGCTATAAGCAGCAGAGGCTGGTTGCGTTTACCAACTGGGCGACCACGGATCCGTTCACGTACACTGAGGAAGTGGCAAGGTTTTTCAGAAAGTGCGCCACGGTCGATGTGGAGCATATCAGGATAACGGACAAGGTAGTGTCCGGTCAGTTCGCGAGCTATCATGTATATCCTTATTATCAGGATTACCTGTCATATATGGACAGAAGCAAGTGGGACACTCTGACACAGGAACCTGTGGATTTTTCCGACTGCTTCGGAGAGAACGGAGAGGTCAATACCTACAGAGCCTATCTGAAGCTGTTGTCCGCACATCATACCATGCCTGTTGTGATCTCGGAGTTCGGAGTATCCACAGGACGCGGAATAGCCCAGAGAGATCAGAATACAGGAAGAAACCAGGGACATATGACAGAAAAGGAACAGGGTGAGGCGCTTATTTCCTGTTATGAGGACATAATGGCGGCAGGTTGTGCAGGAGGAGCGGTATTTTCCTGGCAGGACGAATGGTTTAAGCGTACATGGAATACCATGCATGCCATAGATATGAGCAGAAACCCGTACTGGAGCGATTATCAGACGAATGAGCAGTACTTTGGGCTTCTGTCATTTGATCCTGGAAAGTATGAGACTGTATCATATCCGGACGGGGATACCGGTGAATGGTACGGTACGGATGATGCTGGGGGCAACACCGGCGGAAGGCTGTCGGACAAGGACACGGTCACAGCATATGACGACGGATCGTATATCGGCATGAAATACGACGAAAGATATCTTTATATACTGGCGCATGTACCGGGGTTTGATCTTGACAATGATACAATTGTACTGCCGCTCGATATAACAGAGAAAACCGGCTCGAATTATTTTAAAGAATACGGAATGAAATTCGAGTATCCTGCCGACTTTGTACTTGTGCTGAACGGAAGAGAGGATTCGCAGCTGCTTGTTCAGGACAGATACAATGCGCTCAATGCCAATTATTCAATGAACATAACCGGCAAAGACATATACATGGATCCTCCTGACAAGGACAGTCCGAATTTTGAAACCATAAAAATGATACTTCAGACCAGCACTATGGTGTTCAGGGAAGGTGACCTGGCGATGGCGGAGACCTTCGAGACCGGTCGACTGAGATACGCAGATGCCAATCCGGAGCATCAGGATTATGATTCGCTGAGCGATTTTTTCAGTAACGGAGATGACATAGAGATAAGAATTCCGTGGCAGCTGCTGAATTTTGCCGATCCGTCAAAAATGATGATCCATGACGACTATTATGACGGCAATTTCGGAATCAGATTTATTAAGACCAGCAGTCTTCGTATTGGATTGGGCAGAGCCGGACAGACCGAACGTATTCCTATGGGAGAGTTCAGACTCAGGGGCTGGAAAAATAAGGTGGAATATCATGAAAGGCTTAAGCCGGCTTACTATATGCTGAAGGACTACTGGAACAGCGATCGTTCCGAGGACGGAGGTGAGGCGGCTTGAATGTGCAGTTTCTGATCGGATGTTATGCTCTCATCTGCCTTAGTATTATCACCTATAACTGCTATTGTATCGTTATGTTCAGATACAGGGACACCAGCAGAGAAAAATACAGAGAATCGCTGTATGAACAGATGCTCAGTGGTATGTCAGAGGGATACGATAAAGGATATCTGAGGAAGAAGCTTTATAAGATCGACGGACTTCTGGCTTATGATGAGGCGCTTTCAGACCTGAAAAAGGAGAATGCGCAGCTGTATGAGGAGTGCAGAAAGAATAATTCCGAAATAATAAGAGAGCTGGTGCATGTTTATTCGGGAAGGAATGTAATGCAGCAGGCCTGCTTTGCATATGTCCTGTGTTCTTCCGGGGCTGTAAGATATTCAGCCTCCGAGGAAATGTTCATTTTTCTAATGAGACTCATCCGTAACTCCAATATCTACTGCAGAGAGAATGCGATGCGGTCGCTCTGTGCTTCGGGAAGGGCAGAGTTTGTGATAGGGGCCCTTGAGATCATCAATGACAGTGATATCTATTATAATCCCAAGCTTATCACCGAAGATCTGCTTTCGTTTTCCGGCGACAGGGAGCTGCTGATAGACAGGATATGGCAGGTGACAGACAGGATGAAGCCGGAGATGCGTGTCGCCCTGCTGAATTTCATCCGTTTTGCTTCGGGAAAATGGGGAGACAGGATGCTTGAGATTCTTAAGGAATCGTCTGATACCGAAGAGGTAATAGCTGCAGTAAGATACTTTGGGAAATATCCGGAACAGAAAGCATTTCCTGAAGTTATCGGTCGGCTCGATACGGAGCAGTGGGAGATAAATGCAGTAATAATGTCTGTACTTGCATCGTATCCCGGAGAGGAAACGATGAAGATACTGAAGGCCGGACTCTGCAGCAGAAACTGGTATGTCAGGAACAATGCGGCAGAGAGCATCAGCAGGCTTGATCCTGATTACGATACTATCAGGGATGTGCTGGAGGGACAGGATCCTTATGCTCGTCAGGCTCTCAGGTTCAGGATGGAACAGGCAATGAAGAAGGAGAAGGGAGGAGAATGTAATGGCTGAGTATTTTCGTTCCTTTCTGAACTGTGTCGGCTATTTCTTCATTCTTTACCTGATAGGCTACGCTACATTTCTGTTTCTGTCTGTTGTCATAGGCTCTATCGACCTGTATCAGTCGGGACAGATGGAAAGGATGCGCAATACACTGTGGCAGAGCTACTATATACCGGTTTCCATACTTGTTCCGGCATACAATGAAGAGGTAACTGTAGCAGATACAGTCAGGTCTCTGCTGGAACTTGATTACAAGCTTTTTGAGATAATCATTATGGACGACGGTTCGAAGGATAATACCTCGGGTGTGCTGATAGAGGCCTTCAACATGGTCAGGGTCAACAGACCTATACGGCATATCATTCCATGCAGACCGGCTGAGGCTGTATATGAGGCGACCGGGACCAGAGTCCCTGTCACCCTGATCAGAAAGAAGAACGGAGGGAAGGCCGACAGCCTGAATATGGGCATAAACTGCTCGAAGTACCCCTACTTTGTATGTATGGATGCGGATTCCATACTTCAGCATGATTCGCTCGAAAGGATCGTCCGCCCTGTTCTGGAGGATGAAAACGTGGTTGCCGTGGGCGGAACCGTCAGACCTGCCAACGGAGTGCTGATCAAAGACGGTCATGTAATAAAATACAGGATTCCGAAAAATATCCTCGCAGCCATGCAGACGCTGGAATATGACAGATCTTTTCTGGCAGCCCGGATTCTGTTTGACAGGTTCAACGGCAATCTGATCATATCCGGAGCCTTCGGTCTGTTTAAAAAGAACACAGTTGTCGCTGTGGGAGGCTATGACAGAGGAACGATGGGAGAGGATATGGAGCTTGTAGTCAAGCTTCATGAATACTGCAGGGCAAATCGCCATCCATACAGGATAAGATTTGCATCAGATGCGGTATGCTGGTCTCAGGTGCCTGAGAGACTTAAGGATCTGGGAAAGCAGAGAAAACGCTGGCATCTGGGACTCTTCCAGTGTATCTGGGGTCATAGAAGGATACTGTGCAATCCGGAATTCGGTGCGGTGGGAACGATATCCTACGTGTATTTTACCGTCTATGAGCTGCTTTCTCCCTTTATAGAGATTTTCGGAATGCTGACGATAATCCTCTCCATTGCCATAGACATGCTGAACCTGCCTTTTATGATAATGTTCTTTACGGCATATGTCTTGTACGGTATAGTCCTGTCATTGACAGCCTTTTTTGCGAGAATGTATACGATAGACATAACACTGCGGGCTGTCGATGTTGCAAGAGCCTTTGTGCTCTGTCTGTTTGAAGTTGTATTTCTCAGGAACTATCTGGCATTTAAGAGGATGACAGCGTTTTTCGGATACAAAAAGAATAAGCTGAACTGGGGGAAACTCGAAAGAAAGAAGCTTAATCAGGAGGAATGATATGCTGGCTGTTGTTGACCGGATCCCGCAGGCTGCTGCATGTATATGTATTTTCATAGCGGCTCTGTCGGGATATTGTCTTGAGACATACTCCGACAGGCTGGCAGATACGGTTTATGTAGCCGGAAGGGAGGACATGGCTCCGCTGGAATACCTTGAAGACGGAGAGTATGCAGGAGAGATCCCCGGTCTGTTAAGGAAGATAGAAGCTGAGACAGGCATGAGCTTCGTCTATCTGCCGTACCAGGAAGGTGTTTCCCAGGAGGAGAGAGCGGGGAATCTGCAGGCGGAGTTGTTATCCTGCCTGGCGGTAAATAAGGAGGACAAGGCAGAGCTTGCTGAATCGGGAACAGAACTGAGCAAGGCTCTGTATATTATCAGATATGACGACAGGCCGGATACAGAGGTGTGCTTTGGCTTCACACCGTTATTTGATGCGGAGGACCGTGAAAGATTTACCGCTGCGCTTGAACGGCTTACAGCAGCTGAGCCAGTGATACTTACGGGAGAGGAGCAGGAGGCCGACGAAGACATGATGCCGGTCAGTGTGGTGGTTTTCGGGTTGATCGGAGCGGGGCTGTTTATAATTGCGGCGTCAAAAAAGAAGAAGGGTACCGAAGAAGACGAACCGGCAGGTATTGAGGAATTATATGAGAGTCTGTACAATTCAGACGCTGTCAGGGATGCATTAAAATATATTGCGGTATTTGAAACGGAAAACAGCAGAGAAAGGATCAGGAGGATCCTGTACCGCAGCAGATCCGGAGCCGTGTCTGCGGTGCTCCCGGACAGCGGGATCGTCATGCTGTTCAGCGCGATCAGTATTGAGCTTGCTCTGAAGACCCTCAGAGACACAGCCGAGGAGCTGGAGGCAGCTGCCGCGGCAGCTGTTCCCGTAAAGGATGCGGGACTGGATCCCGTACAGCTGGTCAACTGCGCCAGGCAGGCCTGCAGCGCAGCCGAAGACAGTACAGACAGGGTATACATCTGTACGGGAGCTTCTCTTGACAGGATCAGAAGAAGGATTGTTCTTGCCGGTCAGCTGCATGACGCCCTTCAGAACGATCAGTTTGAGCTTTATCTGCAGCCTATAGTAAGGACAGCCGACGGATGTCCCGTGTGTGCCGAGGCTTTAAGCCGGTGGGATCATCCGAGACTGGGCTTCCTGACACCGGTCAGCTTCATACAGCTTGTGAAGGAGCTGGATATGGAAGCGGAATTTGACAGGATACAGCTGCGCAGAGTATGCAGCGAGCTTGCCGAATGGAAAAAAGCGGGCAGGACAGATCTGTACATTCACTGCAATGTAAGTAAAAGGACATTGTCCGAGCCGGATTTTCCCGAGTATCTTGAGAGCCTGATATGTGAATATGATATCCCTGAGTGCATGCTGATGACAGAAGTGACCGAAGAAGCTTATGATTCCGTGGAGCAGGTTCTGAATAATATCGTAAAGCTCAGGGAACGGGGCTTCAGCTTCGCCCTTGACGATTACGGAACCGGAGATACCGGCGAATGGCAGATAAAAAGCGGACTCTTCAAATGTATCAAGATAGATGTATCACTGCTCAGAAATGCGGTCTCCACGGAAGGAGAGAAGCAGCTGAAGCATGTCATCGACGATATACATGATGCCGGCTCCAAGGCTGTATGCGAGGGAATCGAGAA
>JAQXPY010000025.1 GCA_029100885.1 Clostridiales bacterium
CGATGAGAACGGAATGCCGATCGCCAATATTCTCGGCAGAGACGTGACAGAGGCCCATGAAAAGGCGGATACAAAGGAGCAGCTGGAGATCGCCAATGCCTCCAGTGCCTCAAAATCAGCATTTTTATTCAATATGTCACATGATATCCGGACACCTATGAATGCCATCATAGGCTTTACGGAGCTTCTGGAAAAGCATCTTGACGATAAGGAGCTGGCGCTGGCCTACATTAAGAAGATCCAGACCTCCAATGACTTTTTGCTGTCGCTCATCAATAACGTTCTGGAGATGGCAAGGATCGAAAGCGGAAAGGCTACTCTGGATGAGACCTACTGGGATGCGTATGCATTCAATGATACCCTGTTTTCACTGTTCGATTCCCAGATGAAGGAAAAAGGTATCGAGTTTACCAGAAGGAACAGGGGGGTCATACATAAGGATATACTCTGTGATGAGACAAAGCTGAGGGAGATATTCTTAAATATCCTGAGCAATGCTCTCAAATACACACCGTCCGGCGGAAAGGTCACCATGAATCTGACGGAGATCCCATCCGAAAGACCGGGCTACGCTTTGTATCAGACAGTCATTGAAGACACGGGAATAGGAATGTCGGAGGAGTTCCTTCCGCATCTGTTCGAAGAATTTTCCAGAGAGCGTTCCAGCACCGAGACTAGGCTTAACGGAACGGGACTGGGAATGCCTATCGTGAAAAAGCTGGTGGACCTGATGGAAGGAACCATTGAGGTGGACAGTAAGGTAGGACGGGGAACGAGGATCACGGTAACGCTGCCTCACAGGATCGCTTCGGAAGGAGATACCCATGTTCTGACGGATAAGGCGCATGATTTCAGTACGGATTTCTTCAGAGGAAAGCGTATTCTTCTGGCTGAAGACAACGAGCTGAACGCAGAGATAGCAATAACTATCCTTGAGGAGGCAGGCTTTGTTGTTGAGCATGCGGAGGACGGAATCATCTGTGTAGATATGATGGAGAAGGCAGAGGCAGGCTATTACGATCTGATCCTCATGGATATACAGATGCCTAACATGGACGGCTACAAGGCAACACAGACCATCCGTAATCTTCCGGATCCTAAAAAGTCCGGCATTACTATTGTGGCCATGACAGCTAATGCATTTGACGAGGATAAGAAGAATGCCTATAAGGCAGGAATGAACAGGCATATAGCAAAGCCAATCAAGATCGATGAGCTCATGTCGGCACTCAGGGAAATCCTGAAGGAACGGCCATAATAGACAGAGCAGGCATAAAAGACAGAGCGGGCATAAAAGACAGAACAGTAAACAAGGCAGGCATCTCGGAGGGCAATATGGACGAGATTATGAAGAACCGGACTAATGAGGCACAGGCAGTAAAGCAGTTTCTGCGCGATCATCTGGATAAGGAAAAGGATGATCTTACAATGAATGATATTCTGCGTGATATTGGAAGATATTATGATGCGGATCGCGCATATATCTTTGAAGCAGACAGAGACCGCCAAACATTCAGCAATACCTTTGAGTGGTGCCGGGAAGGGGTCGATCCTGAGATCGGCAATCTTCAGAATATTCCTGTCGACGGAATGGAATGCTGGTTTGAGGCCTTTGAAGAGGAGGGAGAGTTCTATATTTCCTCCCTTTCTGAGGACTATCATCCCGGTACCAAGACCTATGAGATACTTGAGCCTCAGGGGATCGAAAGCCTGATGGCGGCTCCGATAACGATAAACGGAGAGGTGGCAGGATTTCTCGGAGTAGATAATCCAAGAAGGAATACCGAAGCGCTGCTTCTGCTGTCGGTGGCAGCCTCTACCTGCTACAGTGAGATATCCTCTGAAAGAATGATGCTTAAAAGGCTGGAGGAGACAAACCGTGTTCTGACCGACCGTACCAGGGTCATCCAGTCCATGAGCGAGATATATACCTCGGTATACTATATCGATATCAATGCAGGAATCTTTACAGAGCTGTCATCTGCTGACCATGTCCATAAGCATATAGGCGCTTATGGAGATGCAGCGGAGCGTCTCGAATATTTCTGCCGCAATATGATGCCACATTCCTTTACGGATGAGATGCTGGAATTTACGGATCTTTCAACACTGGATCGGAGGCTCTGTGGTACGAAGATCATTTCCAGACAGTTTCTGAGTCTTACAGATATGGAAAACATGGGAAGCGATGAACCGGTCTGGGCCGAATGCTCCTTTATTGAGGGAGAAAGGACACCTGACGGAAGACTCTCCCATGTGGTGTTTACAACAAGGGTCATCCATGATGCAAAGATAAAGGAGCTCAACACTCTGGAGAAGATCAGGGATGAGATGGAGATCGCCGGCGCTCTCAGCAGAGATTATCCCGATGTTTCGCTTCTGGATCTTAAAAATGATACTGCCATTACGATCAAGAGAAAGGGTGTCATAATTCCTGAGGATCAGAGGGTGATACGCCGGTCCTATTATGACACATGGGACTATTATATCTCAAAGTATGTTTATGAGGCAGACAGAGAGGCTGTTTACGATGCGGTGTCGATCGACAGGGTAAAGCTTGCCCTTGAAAATGAAAATGAATATTCATGCAGCTATCGTGCTTCTGCGGATGAGACCGGTCTGCATTATTATCAGGCTTCCTTTATCCGGTTCCGTTCGAGGCATAATGAGGAAAGCCAGATAATACTGGGATTCCGCTGCGTGGATTCGATAGTCGAGGAGGATCAGAAAAACGCGCAGATACAGAGGGAACAGCTTAATATCATCGATGCTCTGAGCAGAGAATACAGCAGTCTGTTCAAGATCGACGCTGCAACCGGAAAAATGAGTCTGTACAGAACAGACGGTATCGGTATAGATCCAAGGCTTCTGAACGTATTGCTTAAAGACGGGGATTTTGATTCCATCCTCTTAAAATACATAGAAAACTATGTTGTTCCGGAGGACAGGGACAGGCTGAGAGCTTCAATCAGTCTTTCCGTACTGCTGGAAAAGGTGCCTGAGGTAGGTCTCTACAAATTAGGCTATAAGAGAATAATGAACGGTGTAGTCTCCTACTATGAGATGAACACTGTAAAGACAGTTGATGAAAGCGGAGCAGTGACATTCGTTCTGGGCATGCGTGATGTGGATGAGGAATCAAGGAGGCAGCTGAAGCAGACCCGGGAGATGGAAATGCAGCGTGAGATCATCGAAGGACTCGGCTCGGAGTATTATTCCGTTTTGCTGGTGAATCCAGAGACTGATAATGTCACGACCTTCCGCGCTGCCGGGGATGAAGGCAGGGCAATACAAGAGTATTTCAGAAGATTTGACAACCGCTGGACGGACGGTATCCGGGCCTATTCCGAGGAGCTTGTCACCGATGCAAGCCGAAGCGAATTTATCGAAAAGCTGTCCTTAAGACATATAAGGGATGACGGAAACGATTATTCATTTACATATGAGAAGCTGGGCAAGGAAGGCATCGTTTATCTGCAGGCAAGGATATCCTTTGTGCACGGCAGGGACGGCAGTCTGGTAGCGGTGGTAGGCACCAGAAATGTTGATGACCTTATCAAGAAGGAACGTCAGCAGGAGCTGGCTCTGAAATCAGCCTTCGAAGCGGCGGAGGCAGCCAACAGAGCCAAGACTGATTTCCTTTCAAACATGTCCCATGATATCCGTACACCTATGAACGGAATAATCGGAATGACAGCGATCGCGGCAGCGCATATCGACGATAAGGAGAGGGTACAGGACTGTCTTAAGAAGACTGCTCAGGCCAGCAAGCACCTGCTCAGCCTTATCAACGAGATACTGGATATGGGCAAGATAGAATCAGGCAAGGTGGATCTTATCGAAGAGGAATTCAATCTTTCGGATCTTATCGATAATCTTCTTACCATGACCAATTCACAGATCGCGGAGCATGGCCATGAGCTGTCCGTAAATATAACCGGGGTCAGACATGAGGAGGTATTGGGAGACAGCCTGCGTATTCAGAAGGTGTTTACCAACCTCATGAGCAATGCCGTAAAGTATACTCCTGACGGCGGAAAGATACGCCTGTCCATAACAGAAAAGCCTTCTAACCAGACAAGGGTAGGCTGCTACGAATTTGTCTTTGAGGACAATGGCATAGGAATGGACGAGGAATTCCAAAGCAGGATTTTCGAGCCGTTTGCCAGAGCCAGAGACGAGCGGGTAAACCGTATTCAGGGTACGGGGCTCGGAATGACTATCAGCCGAAATATAGCCCGCATGATGGGCGGAGATATAAAGGTGGAGAGCAGACCGGGCGAGGGATCCAGGTTTACGGTCACCATATACCTTAAGCTCAGGGATGATGAGGAGCTTCGCTGCGACAGGTTTGTGGATCTGGATGTGCTTGTGGCGGATGATGACGAGCTGAGTCTGGAATCCTGCTGCAGCATGCTGAATGATCTCGGAATGAAGGCGGAGGGAGTCGGCTCGGGCGGTGAAGCGGTAGACAGAGTTATAATTCATCACAACGAAAAGAGGGATTATTTCGCCTGCATCATAGACTGGAAGATGCCGGACATGGATGGAATAGCCGTTACGAGAGCTATACGAAATGCTGTTGGAGACAAGGTGCCGATCATAATCATTTCTGCCTACGACTGGTCGGATATTGAACAGGAGGCCAGAGCGGCAGGCGCAAATGCATTTATCAGCAAGCCGTTGTTTAGATCGAGACTGGCCAGAACCTTCTCGGAGCTGGTGGGAGAAGAGGAAATAAAAGCCTCGGAGCCTTTGGATGAACTGGACAGTATTGATCTTAAGGGAAAGCGCGCGCTGCTGGTAGAGGATAATGATCTGAATGCAGAAATAGCTTCTGAGCTGCTGGGAATGACAGGCATTGATGTTGAGAGAGCCGCAGACGGAATAAAGGCTGTGGATATGATGACTGAGTGTCAGGACGGCTATTATGATATCATTTTCATGGATATCCAGATGCCGAGGATGAACGGTTATGATGCCTCCAGAGCGATTCGTTCCATGAACAGGAGTTACTGCAGTAAGATACCTATCATTGCAATGACTGCCAACGCCTTTGCGGAGGATGTTCAGGCCGCAAAGACAGTGGGAATGAATGAACATATCGCAAAGCCTCTGGATCTCAATGCAATGGCTAAGGTATTAAAAAGGTGGCTGTGATTCCGGAACATACTGATGCTTTTTCTCCCTCGGAGCACGAAGGAGGAGAATAGCTGCGTTTATTCGTGGTATTAACCGCATTGTTATGATAAAATGGGTAGCGGTCTTTGGAATGATTATCATGACAGACGCTGAATCAATGTCATTTAGTTAAGGGGAGAGACAAACAGCAAAACTGTATGTAACTTAGCTGAATGACGTTGGGCGCTGAACAGCTACATTTTGAGAGTATAAAAGGAGCAAAACCATATGGCAATGTCCCCTGAAGAACGCAGACGCAGAATGCACAAGGCAAGAGGACGCAGCATGCCGGTAACAAATGAAACCGGTATGCAGGCAGAGGATTATTTAGGAAGTATCGATATATCAAAAAGCGGCAGTGCTTCTGTGAGCGAGGCATCGGAAGCGCCGGGAGAAAGATATTTTGTTACGGGAACAGAATTGAGAACAGAAGCAGGAACAGAATCCGGAAAAGAACCGGCAACAGGCTCCTCAACGGAACCGGCAGCGGATCCTTCAGGAGAACCGTACTACGCGGAATCGGAAACGAGAGAAGGCTTTCGAAGAAGCAGGAGTGCCAAAGCTAAGAAAAAGAATAATATAAGCAGACTCATAATAATTGCCGCCGCTCTTTTTATTGCGGCAGTTGTAGCTGTATCCGGCATCAGATCTATCCTTGGAGCCACGGGTTCAGGAAAAGCAGGAAAAGCCGTTGGGAATGAAACCGCAGTGTCTGTGTCGTCCGGGGATAACCTGTCCGGAGAAAACGGAACGGGTCAGGAGGGCAGCGAACAGAGTGATGCTGCACAGTCGGAAGCGGCAGCTGTGAATAAAGACGAGGAGATACTGGTAGAGGCCAGGCTCATGGCAGCTCAGTATGATTATGACGGTGCAGTCAGTCTGGCAAAAACTGTCGGAGATTTTGAGAGCAATACAGAGGCGCAGCAGCTTGTCGCGTTATGCGAAGAAACAAAAACGACTCTGGTGGAGCAGAATATCAATGAGATAACACATATTTTCTTCCATATATTATGCGTGGAGCCGGAGAATTCCTTTGACGAAGGAAAATGGGGCAAGCAGGCAGGCGGCTATAACAGCCTGATGACCACTGTGGATGAGTTCAACAAGATGATGCAGGAATTGTATGACAAGGGTTATGTGCTTGTCAGCATCAGAGATCTGGCGCAGGAAACGGTGAATGCTGACGGCACTGTGACCATGAAGAAGGGAAGTATAATGCTGCCGCCGGGAAAAAAGGCTTTTGTAATGTCCGAGGATGATGTGTGCTATTATGAGTATATGAAGGGAGCGGGATACGCAGATAAGATCATTGTGGGAGATGACGGAAAACCGCTGGTACATTATACAGACGGAGACGGAGTCGAGCATACCGGAGCCTATGATATTGTGGGCTGTCTGGATGAATTTATTGAAAAGCACCCGGATTTCTCCTATAAGGGTCACAAGGCATGTCTTGTATTTACCGGATATAACGGCATACTCGGATACAGAACGGATGAAAGCTACGATCCGACCTCGGAGTATTATGATCCTTCCCTTGAGCAGGGACATGATGTGGAGGAGGAGAGAAGGCAGGCTGTAGAGGTGCTGAAGGCACTTGATGCCGACGGATATGATCTCGGATCCCACAGCTGGGGTCACAGGGATCTGGGACAGATCGAGATGGACAGATTCAAAAAGGACTGCGACAGATGGAACAGAAATGTTGCCCCTCTGATCAAAGAGGCTACAGGAAGACAGCCGGATATCATTATATATCCTAAAGGAGCGGATGTGGCAGACTGGCGCGGCTATGATCATTCAAATCAGCGTTTTGATTATCTTTGGAATCTTGGCTTCAGATACTTCTGCAATGTGGATTCCTCTCAGTATTGGGTACAGCTGGGAGATGATTATCTGCGCCAGGGAAGAAGAGCTCTCGACGGTTACAATATGTGGAACGATATAGCCAACGGCTATAACAGGCTCGGAGATCTGTTCGACAATGTTTCGGAAATATTCGATCCTGCGAGACCTACACCGGTGCCTTCCTACTGATCATGCCAATAACGGCAATTCAGTAGGAAATGCATATCTATTCAGGCACTTTGCTGTGTACATAACGAGACAGAGCCAAACGGTCAAACGGGCGAACAGCTAAACAACCGAACAGCTGAACAACCGAACAGCCGAACAACTGAACAGAGCCAAACGGTCAAACAGCCGAACAACTAAACAGGACCAAACAGACAAAGTAATAACAGGATAATACGGGATAACATAGGAAAATGATAAGCTATATTAAGGGTATCCTTTCCGAAGTAGCAGACAGCTTTATAGTTGTCGAAGCGGCAGGCGTGGGATACGGTATAAATGTCCCAGCGACGGTGCTTTCTGAGCTGCCGCCTCAGGGAACGGAGATCAAGATATATACATATTATTCGGTCAAAGAGGACAGCCAGAGCCTCTTTGGCTTTTTGTATAAGGAAGACCGGGAAATATTCAAAAATCTGATCAGTGTTAACGGAATCGGACCAAAGGGTGCGGTGGCTATTCTGTCTGTGCTGAGACCTGACGAGCTGAGGCTGGCTGTGATGACGGGAGATGTCAGAACCATTTCCAGAGCTCAGGGCATCGGCAAGAGGACAGCGGAGAGAGTGATACTCGAGCTTAAGGATAAGCTTTCTGCTCCTGCGGCATTATTTGATGAGAACGGCTCTGTTATTCAGACAGGAGCAATATCCGCAGCATCGGCTTATTCCTCCGGACCTGCTGCTGAAGCTATCGATGCTCTGACAGTGCTCGGATACAGCAGAGCTGAAGCGGGAAGGGCTGTGGGAGCAGTCGGAAGCACGGAGGATATGACCACGGAACAGATACTGAAGGCAGCTCTGAAAAAGATCAACAGCAGGCTGTAGCAAAAGAGAGAAAGATTAAAAGACCGGCGGCAGGCTGCGGCAAAAAAGAGAAAGACTAACAGACCGGCGGCGGGCTGCGGTATAAAGAAGAATCTATATTTAACAGGAAATACAACAGATGACAGAAAAACAAAATAAGGCGGCACAGGATATGACTGCTTCGGAAAGAGTTGATCCGGATGATGTAATGCCTGATAAGGTCATACCGGATAAGGCTGTAGCCGATAAAAGAATACCAGACCGGGACTCGGGCAGGGCGGGACAGAACGGAAAAAGAATAGCAGCCGTAATACTGATGTTTGTTTTCTTTCTCGGGGGAAGACAGCTGACACAGCTGGTACTTGACCAGAGGGCAGCAGAAGCAGAGGCGGCACTGATGCATTCGGAGACAGAATATCCTATGAGCAGAGATGTGTTTCTGCTGGATACCTATTGTGCCGTAACAGTCTATGAAGGCGGAGGGAGCGAGGCTCTCGGCGCAGCCGTTGATGCGCTGAATGAATATGACGATCTGATGAATTATTCCAAGGAGAGTTCGGATATTTACAGGATAAATCACAGAAGCTCGGATACCGTGGAGGTTTCGGCGGCCGTGGCGGAGCTGCTTGGTATCTGTTATGAGTTCTGCGTTCTGACGGACGGAGTTCTGGAACCTGCCATCAGACCTGTGACCTCACTGTGGGATTTTAAGGACGAAAAAAAGGTTCCGGAGACAGGGGAGATCACAGCTGCCCTTGAAAAGGTCAAAAGCAGGCAGTGGAGGATCGAAGGCTGTACCTTTACCGCATTCGATAAGAACGTGAGCATAGATGTCGGAGCTGTGGCCAAGGGATTTATCGCAGACAGGATAGCAGAGGTATTGAAGGAAAACGGGGTCACCTCCGCCGTTATTAATCTCGGAGGAAATGTACTGTGCGTGGGTGAAAGACCTGACGGAAAGGCATTTTCTGTTGCGGTCAGGGATCCGGCAGGGGAGAACAGCTATGCCTTTGAGCTGGAGCTTAAGGACGGATCCGCTGTGACGGCTGGTGCATATGAGCGCTGCTTTGAAGAAAACGGTGTAAGATATCATCATATAATCGATCCGAAGACGGGATATCCCGCAAGGACCGGGCTGGAATCCGTTACGGTCACGGGACCGGTATCGGCAGTGTGCGATGCCCTCAGCACATCCCTGTTCATAATGGGTGAGGAAGAGGGAAAAAGATTTCTGGATAAATATAACGCAGCCAACAGCAGCAGCTACGAAGCATATTTTCTTAAGGAAAAGGGCTGAGGTGAATAAGGAAGGCTCTGAGAGGAATGCTGAAAATGATCTGGGCAAGTGCGGAATAGCTCTGAGTGATAAATCGCGACGAGGACGGCAGGGAAGGAATATCCCATTTTTCATATAGGAAACGGATGGTCTGAATGATAGTAAACGAAATACCTCTTTCAAGGGAGCCGGAGTTTGATTTCGATATACTGGCGCCTAAAGAGAGAATCATTTTTTTTGATATTGAGACAACGGGCTTAAGCTCTGCAAACGCATCCGTTTACCTGATAGGAGCGGTAATGCTTGTCGATGGAAGGTGGATGCTCAGGCAGTTTTTTGCCGAGAGCTTTGCGGATGAGCCGGTTCTGCTGGAAAGCTTCTTTAAACTGATCAGGGAAAGAAGAAAAAACGGGCGGGCAGTGCTGATCAGCTATAACGGCGACGGCTTTGATATTCCTTTTATAAAAAAATGCGCTGCACAGTATTGTATCGCAAACGAGCTGACGGATGTACTGAGCGTGGATCTGTTCAGAAAGATAAAGCCCTACAAGGCTCTGGCCGGACTGACTGACTGCCGCCTGAAGACTGTCGAAAAGCTTTTCGGTATCTTCAGAGAGGACAAATACAACGGCGGAGAGCTGATATATGTCTATGAGGAGTACCTGAGACTTTCGGGGCTGGATGAAAACAGCTGTGAATATAACCGGAATAATCTCCTGCTGAAGGATGAGCTGCTGAGGACTCTTTTGCTTCATAATGCTGAGGATATCATGGATATGCCGTTTATTATGAATGTTATGGGATATGACAGTCTGTTTTCAGGAGGCTTTTCCGTTGAGAACAGTATTATAGAAAACGGCGTATGGGATATCAGGGCAAGACTTGATATACCGCTGCCAAAGGGAATATACTTTGAGGATCAGAATTATACGATAAGTATAAGCGAAGAGGAGCCTCTGCTGATGAATATTGCGGTCACGCTTTTTGATGGTGAACTGAAATATTTCTATGCGGATCATAAAAACTACTATTATCTGCCGGCAGAGGATTGTGCGGTCCACAAGTCGGTGGGAGAGTTTGTGGATAAAAAGGCACGCAGACAGGCTACGGCAAAGAACTGCTACAGGAGAGTTTCAGGATTATTTGTCCCGGAAAACGAAGCGGTGTTTGCCCCTGCCTTTTATTCGGATTATAAGAAGCTGCCTATGTACGGTCAGGTAGGAGAAAAGGGACTAAAGCCTGACGGAGGCTGTGACAGGGACACGATACGAAGATATGTAATGTCGGTGCTGAAGGAGCTGAATGCCGGCTCTTCGAGGTGCACAGCGAAGAGAGCAGTGTACTGAGACAGTATTTAGTGCGAAGTGTATATTACAGCGCTGAGCATGCTGAGCCGGGTTCACAAAAGAATACACGGTATTGAGAACAGGAGCAGATACTGTCAGAAAAAACAGTGGACGGTATTTGTATATTATAAAGGACTTACTACAGAACACAGCGAAATGGGAAGATTGATCAATACAGGCGCGGAAAAAGAAGAAAAGGTGCTGGAAAACACTCTGAGACCTCAGCAGCTTGATGACTATATAGGTCAGAGCCGTATCAGAGAGATGATGAAAATATATATCCAGGCGTCGAAGTCAAGGGGAGAGTCTATGGATCATGTGCTCCTTTACGGACCGCCGGGACTGGGCAAGACGACTCTTGCCGGCATCATTGCCAATGAAATGGGTGTCAACATGAAGGTGACCAGCGGACCGGCTATCGAAAAGCCGGGAGAGATCGCAGCCGTACTCAATAACCTGCAGGAGGGCGACGTATTGTTTATCGATGAGATACACAGACTGAACAGGCAGGTGGAAGAGGTGCTCTATCCGGCTATGGAGGATTTTGTGATAGATATAATGCTCGGCAAGGAAGCAAGCGCCCGTTCGGTACGTCTCGATCTGCCGCATTTTACACTGGTGGGCGCCACCACCAGAGCCGGTATGCTGTCAGCTCCGCTGAGGGACCGCTTCGGTATAGTCGAAAAGATGGAGTTTTATACTCCGGAGGAACTGAAGCGGATTATTTTCAGATCGGCAAAGGTACTGGGGGTCAGTATCGACGATGACGGAGCCATGAGAATAGCAAAGCGGAGCCGCGGTACGCCGAGACTTGCCAACAGGCTGCTCAGGAGAGTCAGAGACTATGCAGAGGTGATGTTTGAAGGGCGGATCACAAGGGAAGCCGCAGAATATGCTCTGGATATACTGGATGTGGACAGACTGGGACTTGATCAGAATGACCGCAGCTATCTGATGACCATTATTGAAAAATACAAGGGAGGTCCCGTGGGTATAGATACCATTGCAGCCTCAATGAGCGAGGATACGGGAACTCTGGAGGATGCTATAGAGCCGTATCTGCTGATGAACGGGCTGATACAGCGTACATCGAGAGGAAGAGTCGCAACGGAGCTTGCTTACGAGCATCTTGGACTTGAGCAGGAGGGTCAGCAGAGGCTTAAGCTGTAAGAAGCCGGAGCTATGACATCGAAAGGATAAGTTTTATGAAGATCACAAACAACGGCGGCAGCACTCCGGTGACTGACGTTCTGATAGGCGGAAAGGTATACAGTCTGAAGGGAGCCGATGCTCAGCATCTTCAGAGGATCGCAGCCCTGCTCAATCAGAAGTCCATAGAAGTTAGAAATACTCCCGGCTTTAAGAGCATGGATCAGGAATATAAGCAGCTGCTTATGAATATTAACCTGGCCGACGAGTATTTCAGGATGAAGGATGAGGCAGACAGACTGCGTGCCGAGATCGAGGAAAAGGAAAACGAGCTGTATTCAGCAAGACACGATCTGGTCAGCATCAAGATGAAGCTGGAAAATGCTCTCAGGCAGCAGGATGTGCTGGAAAAGAGAGCCGAGGGATGGAGGAACCGGTACGAGGAGCTTAAGTCAAAGCAGAGCTTTGTAATAGATGAAAAGCAACCGGTATCCAACGCTGAAAACGGATGCTGAAAACGGATGCTGAAAACAGATGCTGAAAACAAGTGTTGAAAACAGATGATAAAAACAGACAGAAAAACCGAGCTGCTTTCGCCTGCCGGATCCTTTGAGTCGGCGAAGGCAGCAGTTAACGCCGGAGCCGACGCTGTTTATATGGGAGGCTCTCTTTTTTCTGCCCGTGCCTTTGCCGAAAGCTCCTCCTCCGAGGAGGATATGCTGATGCAGGCCATAGAGTACTGTCATTTGAGAGGGGTCAGGGTCTATATGACTCTTAATACTCTGCTGAAGCAGAAGGAAATGCTCCTCCTTGAAGAGTATCTAAGACCCTATGTTGAAAACGGACTCGACGGAGTGATCGTTCAGGACAGCGGAGTGTTTTTTGCTGTCAGGGAGCTGTTTCCGGGGCTGGAGCTGCATGTCAGCACCCAGGCAGCGGTAACGGGAAGCAGGACGGTACAGCATTATCTGAATGCTGGAGCCAAAAGAATAGTACTTGCCAGAGAGCTCTCACTCAAAGAGATCAGAGACATATACGAGAGGACAGGAGCAGAGTTGGAGGTATTTGCACACGGAGCATTGTGCTACAGCTACAGCGGATGCTGCCTGATGAGCTCGTTTATAGGAGGGAGATCCGGCAACAGGGGCAAATGTGCCGGAACCTGCAGACTGGCCTTTGATGCCTTTTCGGAGGACGGTGCAAAGCTTAATCGAAGTGATGAGGGCTACCTGTTATCTATGTACGACCTGAACACATTGGAAAGGCTGCCGGAGATGATAGAGGCGGGTGTCTACTCCTTCAAGATCGAGGGAAGAATGAAATCTCCTCTGTATACGGCGGCTGTGACCTCAGTATACAGAAAATACCTGGACAAGGCAGAGGCAGGAGAAGCTTTCAGCGTGGACAGTCGGGATCAGGAGCTGCTGAGAGAGGTATTTGACAGGAGCAGAGAGGGCTGCGGATATCTGGACGGCAAAAAAGGCAGGGAAATGCTGACGCTCAGGGAAAAGCCTGTTCACAGACAAAGAAATGAAGCCTTGATCGAAATGCTCCGGAAAAGATATATAGATACCGGACTCAAGGTGCCTGTTGAAGGCCGTATCGAGCTCAGAACAGGTCGCGAGCCGGAGCTGACATTAAGAAGCGGCAGCTGTGAGGTAAGAAGGACAGAGCCGTTTACGATCCAGAGAGCAGACAGCCGTCCTCTGACAAGACAGGAGACTGAAGCAAGGATAGGAAAGTTTGGCGGCACGGATTTTGAACTTAAGAGGCTTGAGGTCCTGATGGATGATAATTGCTTTGTGCCGAACAAGGTTCTGAATGAACTCAGGAGACAGACAGCAGATGAACTTAAAAGACGCATACTTGAGAGCGGCAGTAGAAAATAAAGAGCAGTTAGAGGAATGTCTGAAAAGCAAGGTCACAGATCTGATATATATAGACAGCTGCAGCTTTGAACCGGAGGAATACGCCTCAATAACGGAAAAGGTGCATGCCGAGGGCAGACTCTGCGGTCTCAGAATGCCGTATATATGGAGGACACAGGCAGAAGAGTATTTTGACAGGTACAGGACTCAGACAGCGACTGCGGGCTTTGATGTTTTTCTGTTCAGGAATACCGAGAGTATATATTATTTTGAGGAAAACGGACTGCTGGAGGGTGTTCCGTATATTACCGATCACAGCATTTATGTGTTTAATTCGGAGGCGGACAGGCTGCTTGCCGAGCTGCTGCCGGATGAAATGGCTGCGGCGGGCGGAGCAGATGTGAGTACTGCCTCAGACAGCGGTGATATTATTGAGGATAACAGCATAGGCAATGCAGTTCACAGAGCAGTGCGCAGAGAAGTACAAAGAGAAGTATACAGAGAAGTACACAGAGCAGGTATAACACTGCCTCTGGAGCTCAATCTGAACGAGCTAAAGGAACTGAAGGCGGGAAAGCCGAGGGAGCTGGTGGTGTACGGAAGAGCTCCTATGATGGTATCGGACCAGTGTGTAAAAAAAACCACAGGAGGCTGCGATCACAGAAACAGCACTGTATTCCTGAAAGACAGAAAGGGAGCACTGATGCCTGTGCAGAGCCGCTGCAGGTTCTGCTTCAATATCATACTTAATTCCGTTCCTACAGTACTTTTTGATCTGGACAGGGAACTCACACTCATTGCTCCCGACAGTATCAGATATGAATTTACCGTGGAGGACGGCAGAACCGTTTCGGAGATCCTGAGCGGAGAATATGCTGCAGACAGTTTTACCAGAGGACATCTGAAGAGGGGAGTCTGAGCAGTGCGAATACGGTACTGTTGTGAATGCGGCGGGATAACATGTGATGAACAGGTTTGAATAAATGCTGCATTGATATACTTTTTTTCCTGAGATATAATATATCTAATTGTGACCGGAAATTGTCTAACGGGAGTTGGGAGTATACAGTATATGATAGAGGCTGTAAGCTGCGGCGGTGTAGTAATATACCGCAGCAAGGTATTATTATTGTACAAAAATTACAAGAGCAGATACGAGGGCTGGGTCCTTCCAAAGGGAACAGTTGAAAAGGGTGAATCCCATGAGGAAACCGCACTTCGGGAGGTACGTGAAGAATCGGGAGCCGAGGCGGATATCGTCGAATTTATCGGCAGCAACTCATATTCCTTCACTGTTCCTGAGGACAGAGTGGAGAAGGAAGTCTACTGGTATCTGATGAAGGGAAGATCCTATTATTCAAAGCCGCAGGCAGAGGAGTATTTCAGAGACAGCGGTTTTTACAAGTATCATGAGGCAATACATCTGCTGAAATTCGATAATGAGAGAGAGATACTGGAGAAGGCCTACGAGGTATTCAGACAGCGGAGACGCGAAGGCACATGGGATTGAATACATTGCATTGATGCAGTGAAATCGAGAAGCAACACGGGATTATGTTTAAAGACGGGCAGGAAGAGATTCAGCTTCCACCCGCTTTTTGACTTAAAAGGGTAACTATTCAGCACCTTCATGATTTCGGGCGGAAAAAATGCTTGCATATTTTTCCGGATGAAATCATGAAAGGTCTGAGGAGCAGACGCAAAAGCATGAGCAAGGCGAGAGCGAAAGCGAACGGATTGCGAATGGTTTTGAGGGTGCTGAATAGACAAAAAGTATCTGAGGAGCAGACGCAAAAGCATGAGCAAGGAGAGAGCGAAAGCGAACGGATTGCGAATGGTTTTGAGGGTGCTGAATAGACAAAACAAAAAAGGGTATTATGGGAAAACAGTTTATAAAGATCCGCGGCGCATCGGAGCACAACTTAAAAAATATAGATCTGGATATTCCGCGCAATGAGCTGGTAGTCTTTACAGG
>JAQXPY010000026.1 GCA_029100885.1 Clostridiales bacterium
AAAAGCTGAGAGGCGTGTCCGAAGGAGCAGCGGAGAAGCTGAGAGAAATAAAGGACAGAGCGATCGGTCTGTATGGGATCATCAGAGAAAAGACCGACAAGGCGAAAGAGCTTCTGTCTCTGTATAATGATGTCAGGTACCGGAAAGAGGTATCGATGGCAAAGAAGCAGCTTGGCTCAATACTCAGGGAGATAAGGCCGCGAAGGGGTCATGGCAGGCTCATGCTTGGAACAGGGGATCCTTCCGGAACAGCTCAGGCGATGCAGGCGGCAGCATTTTTATATCCTCTTTATGCCGAAACGATAGAGGTCATTCCGGAATTTGACAGGCAGATCTTTGAAGTTAGAGCTGATATACGGGGCAGGATACACATTGCTGTACTTCTTTTCTGTGCAGGCAGGATATTCTTCAGTAAAAAGCTCAGAAAAATGTATCATGAGGCAAAAAGGATATTGAACAGCGACAACAGGAGAATGACATGGGAAAAGGAAATGACAGAATAAATGTAAATCTCGGACTTGACAAGGATGGGATAGGCATTACGCTTCAGGCTCTTTTTGACGGTATGGAGAGTATGCTTCAATCAAAGACTGTAGTCGGAGAACCGATAGAAGCCGGAGGGGCTGTCATTATACCGCTGCTTGAGATAAGCGCAGGGCTTGCATCGGGGGTATTGAAGAACAATGCTCATAACAACAGTGCTGGCGCGATGAATGCCAAGGTGTCTCCTGTAGCTATGCTGATCATACAGGATGGGAGAGTTCGCCTTGTCAATGTCAGGGATCAGGATATATTTACGAGACTGATGGATATGATCCCTGAGGCAATAGATAAGATAAAAAAGGGAGCCGTGAGCAAGGAGGCCAGAACGGCTGCCGAGGACATTCTTGAGGGGATGACGGCTGAAAATGTGGAAGTGATCGAGGCTGAAGGAAAGGAATCGGACAACTGATATGTTTGGAGACAATACAATGAAGATTGCCGTTCTGGGATACGGCGGAGTGGCTCAGGCCTTCTGCAGGTATATCGATGAGCGTGATAAGGATTTTGAGATAAAGTACATTCTCAGAAGACAGGGCAAGGACACTGAGCCCAGAATGATAACAGACATCAATCAGATCCTCACGGACAACGAGATAATGATCGTTGTGGATCTGCTGGGAGGACTGGATGCGTCATATCACTACATGAAGCAGGCGCTTGCTGCCAGAAAGCATGTTGTGACAGCAAACAAGGCGGCCCTCTGCTACGGCTTTGAGGAGCTTACCAAGCTGGCAGACAAGGGAAAGCTCCAGCTCAGATACGAGGCTACCTGCGGAGGAACGGTTCCTATAGTTGCCGAGCTGGTGTCATTGTCAAGATGCAATGAGATCAACTCGGTCTTCGGAATCCTTAACGGTACCACGAACTTTATCCTGTACAAGATGTTCAAGGAAAGAGCCGAGTTTGACGATATGCTTAAGGAGGCGCAGCGCCTCGGATATGCTGAGGCGGATCCGACATCGGATATCGGAGGCTTTGACGTATCCAATAAGATCAGTATTCTGTCTGCAACTGCATACAGAGGATATATTACAAGGGATTATCCTGTATACGGTATGGATAAGATCACCAAGAGACTGATGGACAGCTTTGCCGAGACAGGAAAGACCGTCAAATATATGGGCATTTCGAAAAGAAGCGGAAGCAGATATGCGCTGGGAGTGGTTCCGGTGGTAGTAAATGCCGGTTCGATCGAGGCAAACGTACCTCTCAACTATAACATGGGTATCATTACCGGAGATAACTGCGGTGATATCAAGCTCTACGGTCAGGGCGCGGGAGGAAGACCTACGGCAGATGCGGTAGTGCGAGACTGCCATACGGTCAAGGAAACGATCAATGTGCAGCCGGAGTTTATATTTACAAATGATCTGATATATGATCCGGAGCTGCTGTCGGGAACAGGCTATATAGGTCAGGAGGCTATCAGAGGCTCACTTGAGCATCTTACAAATATCGCAAAGGACAGAGGCGTGGCTCTTGCATTTGAAATGGATGCGTGAGTAAAACAGCAGATCTGAAATTATAAAGGAGGATGATCGTCTGCACCGTAAGCGGACGGTCGATAAAGTATATGATGTTATATCACAGCACCAGAAGCAGAGAGGATCTCTGCGGCTCAAAGGAAGCGATACTGAAGGGACTCTGCGGAGACGGAGGTCTTTATGTCAGTGACGGCATTCTCAACGCTTCGATAGACATGAAAGCTTTGATGGATAAAAGCTATGAAGAGATAGTCATGGAGGTATTCGGGGTACTTCTGGATGATTATTCAGAGGAAGAGCTTGATTACTGTGTATCAAGGGCATATAAAGGAAAGTTTGAGACAGAGACTCTGACTCCGGTTACGGAAATAGGCAGCAGATATCTGCTGGAGCTTTATCACGGACCAACATCTGCATTCAAGGATATGGCGCTCTGTATGCTGCCTCAGCTTATGTCAAAGGCCCTCGGAGGAGAGAAGGTAATGATCCTTACCGCTACGAGCGGAGACACAGGAAAGGCTGCGCTTTCAGGATTTCAGGATGCGGAAAATATCGGGATCACGGTATTTTACCCTTATCAGAAGGTGAGCGACATACAGTATCTTCAGATGGCCACCGCAGAAGGAGGAAATGTTCATGTTGCCGCAGTCCGCGGAAACTTTGATGACTGTCAGACGGGAGTCAAGAGGATATTTGCAGAAAAGACAGGTGAGATCAGGGAAAAATACGGAGTATCCCTGTCAAGTGCAAATTCTATCAATGTCGGAAGACTGGTTCCGCAGGTGGTTTATTATATTGAGGCCTACAAGCAGCTTGTAAAACGCGGAGCGATCAGCTTCGGAGAGAAGATAGACTATGTGGTGCCGACAGGAAACTTCGGAGATATTCTGGCCGGCTTCTATGCAAAGCTTCTCGGACTTCCTGTTGCGAAGCTTATCATTGCATCGAACGAAAACAAGGTCCTTACAGATTTTATAAAAACAGGAGTATATGACAAAAACAGACCGTTTGTTAAGACGATCTCCCCAAGCATGGATATTCTGGTATCGTCCAACCTTGAGAGAATGCTGTTCTATGCGTCAGGCTGCGACTGCGAATATGTTGCAGGACTCATGAAGGAGCTTTCGGAAAAGGGAAGATTTGAGGTGACACCTGAGGTGCTTGCAGCCCTCAGAGAGGTATTTGACTGCGGCTTCGCATCCAATGAGGAATCAAGGCAGGCTATAGCCGAGGCCTACAGAAAGGATAACAGGCTTATCGATCCGCACACAGCCTGCGGCTACAAGGTCGCAGAGGAGCTTAATACAGGAAGAAAGACGGTGATACTGTCCACTGCAAGTCCGTTTAAGTTTGCAAAGGATGTTTACGAAGCGCTGTTCGGAACACTTGAGGGAACGGATGAAGCAGACGGATTTGCTTATATGAACGCGCTTTCCGAAAAAACCGGAGAGGCGGTGCCGGAGGCTCTGGAATCACTTAAGACAAAGGAGATAAGGCATAGATCTGTTGTGGACATTGATAAGATGGCTGAATTTGCCGAAAGCTGTATCAGAGCATAACTGTCTGCTGCCCTGCAGGTTAATATGACGGACGGGAATATCCTCTCTTGCGGTATCGCTGCTCAGCGCTATCCTACAGGTGCATATGTCCGGCAGATATGACAGGCAGAAAAACAAACAGCAGTCGTATATCATTTCATGTGATGATATACGGCTGCTTATTTAATAATATAAGTAACTGATATGTACCTATCCCGGTCACTTAAGGAGTCTCCAGACTGTGCTTCGGCTGATTCCGAGATGCTTGGCGGTCTGGGACTGGTTCATATTTTCTGATTCGTAGACCATCTTTACTATATCGCGTTCGATCTCATCCAGAGTCCTGTCGAGATTAATTCCCGGAAGAGCATTCTGTGTGCGTTTCGGAGCAAGGCGTGCAAGCACCTTTCTTACGCTTTCGGCGGAAATATAGGCAGCCTCGGAGTTTAAAACCAGCTCCTGAATAGTCTGATACAGCTGATAAACATTTCTTGTCCAGTGATAGCTCTGAATCACAAGCATGGCCTCGGCAGTAAGACCTACGACCTGTGTTCCGTGTTCAATATTGCACACATTTATGTAGAGTCCGACAAGAGAAGGAATCTCCATGCGCCGCTCGGAAAGCGAAGGAAGACGTATAGTCAGGCAGTTGGCATTTTCGCAAAGATACAGATACAGGTCGTCATTAGGCTCCGCACCGTCGATCATGGTATAGGAAAACATAAGCCTGTTGGTCTTGAAGATATTTGACTCCTTGAAATAGATCATGAGCTTCTGCTGCCATGCCGGAGGAATAAGCTCCATTCGCTTGAAGTACAGAGTGATCCCGCTTGTATTGAGAGGGGAGTAGTCATTTTCAAGCAGATACCGCCAGCCCTTTTCATCCATAAGACCGGCATCTGTAATGATCATTGAGCTCTGCTTAAGCCTGCTGTTGGAATATATATAATAAGCAAAGCGCTCTTTGCCTGTTCCCCGGTCACCGAGTATCATAACAGGCTGATTCATATTGCTGTATCTGTTTGCAGTCTCAAGGAGAGATGTGGAGATATCATCATTTCCGAGATAGTATTCAATAGGATGTATATCGGGCATGCCCTCCTCGGCGGATACCTCTCGAAGAGAATATTTATCATACAGATCGGTCTTTTTATCCGCCATAACATGGTAAGCGCAGAAATCCATTCCCTTTGTGGAGATACGCTGACCGTGTATGGTATAAACAGAGCGTTTGCGGTTCCTTATCATACTGAGCTTTCCTCTGGCAATTACAACGGAGGAATTCTGCTTCATGGCCTCGAAGATATCCTCAGGAAGCTCCTGTGATGAGGTATAGTAAAGGTCTTCGTTTGAATCATATATGACAGTGATGTGGTCGCTGCTGCTGATAAGCTCTGTAAACAGGTCTATCTTCTGATTTTTGTCATCATAATTCCTGAGGATATCGACTGTGGCCTCGATGGCTGCCTCAATGCTTTCTATACCTGACGTCACGAGGAGACTGTGCATGTCCATTTCTCTGGCATAATCCACAGCCATCATATCTCCGACGATCAGCTGAAAGCCCTCGTTTTTGAGAACATTAAGGTTTTCAAGACATTCCTCACGGCTGTGGATGGTGCAGACCCGGAAATCATATTCGATAATATTTCTGAGCATTTTGGCAGCCTGAGTGATACTGTGGTATCCGACTACGGCGAATTTGTACCCTGTCTGATTTGCAGTCCTTATAATGCGGAGAATATCGTAGACCGAAGGGGCTATATCGCATGTAAGAACATTGATGTTTTCGCGTATCATCTCTGTGGTGCAGCCTCTGGAAATGATGGCATCGACATTTGAGCCTTCCGCAGAGCGGATTATCTGAAGACCCTCTTCAAGATTTCCCTTGTTTACAATTATCTCGACATCGGAACGGCGTGCGGCGATATTTTCCACAAGGTCGCGCATGCCCTCATAAGGAGGAATACAAAGGATCCTGAATCTTCTCATTGAAAAACTCCTTTCAAAACCATTATTGTCTGCATGACGGCGCAAAGGCACGGAGAGCGCTGTTCGGAATCCGGCAAACTGCAGCAGCTGCCAGAATATGATCAGAAAAAGACCGAACAGTCACTTTGTATGCAAAATTTAACACTTTTTTGGGTGTTTTTATATGCTGCATATATATTCTATATTATAGTGTTTAAAAATACAACAGTATTTGTATGTGAATGTCCTTGATTGAAACGGCTTTGATATTCCATTCGCTTGTTAAAGAATAGATTTTTTCTATAATGAGTGTATCAAAAACACGAACCTAAATATCATTATATAAAAACCAAGAAAGGGGAAAGCTAATATGAAGAACTGTGACATCAAGGGTATTATAGTTCCTATCCTTACTCCTATGAATGACGACGAGCTCCAGACAGTCAATCATCAGGAACTCCGCAACCAGGTTGAGCGTCTTATCGAGGGAGGCGTTCACGGTCTGTTCCCGTTCGGAACAAACGGAGAGGGCTATATCCTCAGCCTTAAGGAGAAGGAAGAGGTTCTTGAGACAGTTATCGATCAGGTCAATGGAAGAGTGCCTGTAATTGCAGGAACAGGCTGTATTTCAACAGCAGATACTATCTATATGTGCAAGAGAGCTGAGCAGCTCGGCGCCGATGCGCTTTCGATCATTACTCCTAGCTTTGCGCTTGCAAGCCAGAAGGAGCTTTACGATCACTATGCAGCTGCTGCGGCAAGTGTTGATCTTCCTATCGTTCTTTACAATATTCCTGCCCGTACAGGCAACAAGATCCTTCCGGAGACAGTAAGAGCGCTCTGCAAGGATGTAGACAATATCGTAGGAGCAAAGGATTCCAGCGGAGACCGCGACAATCTGAAGGCATATATCGATGTTACAAGAGATCTCGACAAGAAGGTATATATTCTTGCAGGAAACGACGGCAACATTCTCTACTGCCTTGAGAACGGCGGAGTCGGCGGAATCGCAGGACGCGCAAATATCTATCCTAAGACAGTAGCGTCCATCTACGATAAGTACATGGCAGGAGACATCGAAGGCGCTATGGAGGCACAGGCTTCTGTTGACACCATTCAGAGAGTATTCAAGTACGGCAGCCCGATGACTATCATCAAGAAGTCCGTCAAGATGCTCGGATATCCTGTAGGAGATAACCGCCGTCCGTTCAACTATCTCTGCGAAGAGGGAGTTGAAGAGCTTAAGAAGGTTCTCGCTGAGAATGCAGCAAAGGGCGTTTGCTGATAATATGACTTTTGCTGCCGCTTTATCAGAGAGATATAAGCGGCAGTATTTTCAATAATACAGAGAGGAAGACAAATAATGAAGGTTACAATGACAGAAGCTCTCGGACCGGAGGGAATGGCCCTCTTCGAGGCGCAGACAAAGGATATTTTTGTAGCGCATGATGCGCATCCTCATAATTATCTTGATCAGCTTGAGGAGTCGGATGTTTTCGTAGTACGTGTTGCAGACAAGCTTGCAATAGACAAGCGTGTTATGGAGTGTAAGAACCTTAAGGTTATCGGACGTACAGGAATCGGATATGACAGCGTTGATGTGGAGGCCGCAACAGCAGCAGGTATTCCTGTTGTCGTTACACCTGGAGCAAACAACCGCAGTGTTGCCGAGCATGCTATCGCTCTCATGATGGCTCTGTCAAAAAATATGGTAGAGAGCGATGTCGAGCAGCGCAAGGGCAACTGGAAGATCAGAGATGCCAAGAAGGCTTTCGAGGTAGAAGAGAAGACCTGTCTCATAATCGGACTCGGAACTATCGGAAAGATCATAGCTCATCTTGCGCAGGGTCTGGATATGAAGGTAATAGGCTTTGACGCATTCCTTTCAAAGGAGCAGATGGCTGAGCTCGGAGTAGAGAAGTATGATGACAAGATGGAGGCTATCAAGGCTGCGGATGTTGTTATTGTACAGATGCCTCTCATCGAGGGCGTTACAAACAATACTATCGATAAGGCTGAGCTTGATGCTATGAAGAATACAGCGCTTCTCATCAACTGCAGCCGCGGAGAGCTGGTAAATGAGCCGGCACTTTGCGAGGCGCTTAAGAGCGGAAGCATTGCAGGAGCAGGTCTGGATGTATTCTATCACGAGCCTACCCTTGTGGATGATGAGATCCTTCATTGTCCTAATGTCATCGTGAGCCCTCACAGTGCCGCACAGACCAAGGAGGCAGTCATCAGAATGCATACAATGTGCGCCGAGGGCTGCATTGCTGTCTGTGAAGGTAAGAAGTGGCCTTATGTAGCAGACAAGAAGGTATATGACCATCCTCGCTGGGCAGGAGCTGAGTGGGCAGAGGTCTGATCGTCGGACTGATTATACGAAAGATGTATGAAACAGGAAAGCAGCGGTAATGCATAATCGCTGCTTTTTCAAAGGAACGGCAAGCTGCCGGAGTTGAGTTTTTTTGTACAAATATCCAAAGCAATTTTACAAAGACTGAAGAGGTTCGGCGAGTTAGAATCCGGATAAAGATCCTGTGTAACACATAAGCGAAAGGACGTAAATGATGATTTTTGAAGAACAGTCAGAAATTAGAAAAATACTTTCAAATACACGTCTTCCTAAATTTGCTCTTGTAAAGCAGAATTTCAAGGATGATGAGATCAAGGATGTTCCGGCCTATCTGAATGAGAAGCTGAACGACCCTGAGCTTATAAGCAGAATAAAGCCTGGAATGAAGGTGGTGCTCACAGGCTCAAGCCGTGAGATAGCGAACATGCCGGTCATTCTCCGGGAGGTCGGAAGATTTGTAAAAAGATGCGGAGCCCAGCCGTATATCATTCCTGCAATGGGCAGCCACGGAGGAGCCACCGACGAGGGACAGAAGGAGCTGCTTGAGAGCTACGGTATCACAGAGGAGTTTTGTGAATGCCCTATATTCTCCAGTATGGAGACTGTAAGAGTCGGATATGTGGGAGACGACGAGGTTCGCATGGACAGATTCGCCCATGAAGCGGATGCCATTATTCTTGTGGGAAGGATCAAGGGACATACGGCTTTCAGAGGAGTATATGAGAGCGGAATGGCTAAGATGATGGCTATCGGTCTCGGTAAGAGAGAGGGCGCAGACAGTCTGCATAAATACGGCTTTGGCAAAATGGGAGAGCGTATACCGCTGTTTGCAAAGGTGGTATTTGATAACTGCAATATCATTTTCGGAGTCGCGCCTATTGAGAATGAGAGAGATAAGACATGCAGGATCGAGGTAATAAAGGCTGAGGAAATATTTGACAAAGAACCGGATCTGCTCCTCTATGCCAAATCCAGAATGCCGAGGATAATGCTCCCTGAGACAGATATCATGGTAGTAAGGGAGATCGGAAAGAACTTCTCCGGCAGCGGAATGGACCCGAATGTAACAGGAACCTTTGCCACACCGTTTGCCAGCGGCGGCATCAAAAAGCAGAGAACAGTAGTTCTGGACATAAGCGAGGAGAGTCACGGCAATTATCTTGGACTCGGAAATGCGGATACTACATCTCTGAGAGCCTTCAATAAAATACGTACAAACGGCTGCTATGCCAACATGCTGACCAGCACGGTAGTAACTGTAGGAAAGATCCCTATGATTCTGGAGGACGATGAGCTGGCTATCAGGACAGCCGTAAAGCTCATGAATGAAGGAGACAGGGAGAATCCGCGCATCGTCTACATCAAGAATACTCTGAGCCTTGAAAAGATCCTTGTATCCGAGGCGCATATGGACGAGGTCCGCAGCAATCCGGATATGGAGATACTTGAGGAGCCGAGACCGCTCAATTTTGATGAGCACGGCAACCTGCTGGATTTTATGCATAAGATCTGATCATTTGGTGAATCTGCCGAAAACTAATAACGCCCGTTTCTCTGACTTACCCCTTTCGTCGGAGAGACGGGCTTTTTGTCATGCATAATTACCGAAAAAATACATTAAAAAACTGAAATATGGCATTTATTTCTTAAAAAAACGGAATGAGCAAGAAAAAAGTGTAAATTTTATGTGTTTTTGTGCAAATAAAAGTTTAGAAAAATAAAGGTTTTTTTCAATTTTCTGACATAGAATTATATAAATTCATTCCGGCTATTTTGTACAATATTCCAAATGAATAAATTTGACACAATTTTTGGACTTTGTTGCATTATTATTAAACAATACCGGGGGGGGTATTCGGCTGACACATTCTTAACGAATGTATATAATCCAAGCAAATGATTAAAGTTTTTTGGATGTATTGTTGCGGCGGAGCGATCTTAATGGTCTGTGAAGAAGTAGGAATACATTCGGAAATAACAGTTCTTTCAAGGAGGAAACAATGAAAAAAGCATTATCACTTGCACTTGTTGCATCGCTTACAGCATTATCACTTGCTGCATGCGGATCAAGTTCAACTGCTTCAACAACAGCTGCTGCTACACAGGCTGCAGCAGAGAAGCCGGCAGACAGTGCTTCCGAAGCCGCTCCTGCAGCTGAGGATCCGGTAGTTCACATTACGTTTGCTCACGCAGATGCACCGGACGGAAGCCTTAACGGCGAGGGGTCTAAGATGTTCAAGCAGCTCGTAGAGGAGAAGTCCGGCGGATCTATCATTGTTGATATTTATCCAAGCGCACAGCTCGGAAGCGTATCGGAGGTTATTGCTGCTGTTCAGAACAATTCTGTTGATATGACAAATATCTCTACATCAGTCCTCTCGAACTTCTGTCCTGAGGTTGGTGTATTTGATATGCCTTTCCTGTTTGAGGATTATGATCATGTATGGGAAGCAGAAGACGGAGAACTTGGAGAAAAGCTTGCAGAAAAGCTCGTTACTGTTAATATCAACCCTGTATTCTGGAACGGTTTCGGTTTCAGAAATGTTACTACCTCAAAGGAAAGAGTGCTGAACAGCATCGATGATTTCAAGGGACTGAGA
>JAQXPY010000027.1 GCA_029100885.1 Clostridiales bacterium
ATCTGTCAAAATTATCACTCTTTGTTATCAGCATTTATTTGTCCTCTTACACAGCATAAATAAGAACCCGCCTGTCTGACCGTGCGGCCGCAGCTTCGGTTTCGGCTGCGGTTTCATTTTTCTTCTGCTCCCTCTTACGCAGCAGGAGCCGCCGCTTCCTGACGGATCACGGCAGCTCCTGCTTCTTGTTTCTCTCTTTATTTCTCTCTTGTTCTCTATCAGAACAATGCAGCAAATTCCTCACCGCTGAGCTTTTCCTTTTCCAGCAGCAGTCTGCAGCTCTTCTCCAGCACATCCTGATGCTGCACGATAAGCTCTTTAGCTGCTGCGTAGCATTCGTCCACCAGCTTCCTGATCTCCGAATCGATCAGGTTCAGCATCTCATCACTGTAGGTCTTATTATGTGCGATATCATATCCGAGAAATACATCATCACCGTTTTCGTCACAGTTGATCATTCCGATCTTATCACTCATACCGTACTGCATGACCATGGCTCTGGCGATCTTTGTCACCTGCCTGATGTCCTGTGAGGCTCCGGTCGTTATGTCGTCGCAGATCAGCTCCTCGGCTATCCTTCCTCCCATTGCAGCCATCATCATATGCTTGAGCTGCTCTCTTGTGATAAAGCTGTCATCCTTGTCAGGCAGCGGCATCGTATAGCCCGCTGCACCGTCGCCGGTAGGAATGATGCTGATCATATGCACAGGTCCCACATCCTCTAGCAGATGGAAAAGTATAGCATGTCCCGTCTCGTGATATGCTGTGATCTTCTTGTCCCTCTCGGAGATGATCTTGGATCTCTTCTCTGTTCCTATGCCTGTCTTGATAAATGCCGCATCTATATCCTTCTGGGATATTTCATTTTCCTTCTTCATAACGGCTCCGATGGCCGCCTCATTCATAAGGTTTTCCAGATCGGCTCCCGTATAGCCTGCAGTAGTCTGTGCGACTCTCTTCAGATCCACGTCCTCAGCCAGATGCTTGTTTCTGCCGTGAAGCCTTAAAATAGCCTCTCTTGCCGCCACATCCGGCTTGCTTACGACGATCTTGCGGTCAAAACGTCCCGGTCTCATGATGGCAGGGTCCAGAATATCCACACGGTTTGTAGCGGCCATCACGATTATGCCCTGATTCTGGGTAAAACCGTCCATCTCCACCAGCATCTGGTTGAGAGTCTGCTCACGCTCGTCATGGGAGCCGCCGAGACCCGTTCCTCTGCGTCTTGCCACCGCATCTATCTCATCTATGAAAATGATGCACGGACTGTTCTTCTTGGCCTCCTCAAACATGTCCCTCACTCGGGCAGCGCCTACTCCGACATACATTTCCACAAAGTCCGAGCCTGAGATACTGTAGAAAGGCACCTTGGCCTCTCCCGCCACTGCCTTCGCAAGTATTGTCTTTCCCGTACCCGGAGCTCCCACCAGGATGATTCCCTTTGGTATTCTGGCTCCCATTTCGGCAAAGGCCTTCGGATTGCGCAGAAACTCCACGATCTCCTGCAGCTCCTCCTTTTCCTCTACCATTCCCGCAACACTGTTCATGTTCTGCTCGGGATTGACAGAGAGCCTCGCACGGCTTTTTCCGAAATTCATCATCTGTCCGCCGCCTCTTCCCGCCGCTATAAAGCGGAGAATGACCACAAACATGATCACAGTAATGATATACGGCAGGATATCTGCAAGACCCAGACCCGAATCCGACTGCACGGCATAGTCTATACCAGCCGCATCCAGCCTCTCGGCTATCCTGTCCGAATCGGTCAGCACCGCAGTATATTCCTCACCGTTCACAGCCTTGATATCTATGGTTCCTGTATTGTTGCCCTTTGATGTTGTAATGACGACCGAGGCCACCTTATCCGGGCTGCTTATCAGCTTATCCAGCCCCCTGGCAGTCACTGTGTTCCTGTTTCCTCCCATGGTAAGCAGCATTGCCATATATATGATTGCGATCAGCAGCAGTGCTATCCACGGAAAACGAAATCTCTTGCTGTTATTCATTTATTGCTCCTATATACGGCAGATTACGATATTTCTGATCCTTATCGAGACCGAAGCCCACTATAAACTGGTCAGGCACTCCGAAGCCGCAGTAGTCGATATTGACCTCCTTCACCCTCCTGTCAGGCTTGTTGAGCAGAGTGCAGAGCTCCAGCGTCTCCGGCTTTCTTGCCTTCAGCATCTCCAGCAGATAGGAAAGTGTATAGCCCGTATCCACAATGTCCTCAACAACAATAACATGCCTTCCTTCAATACTCTCGTCGAGATCCTTTTCGATCTTTACGATCCCGCTGGATACTGTGCCCGAGCCGTAGCTTGATACCGACATAAAGCCGAGAGTTACCGGAACAGTGATATATTTTGACAGCTCGGTCATAAAATATACTCCGCCCTTAAGAATGCAGATAAGATGCACCGAATGTCCCGCATGATTTCTGCTTATCTCCTCTCCAAGCTCCTTTATCCTGTCCTCCAGCTCCTTCTGTGTGATCAGCTCGGTAATTTTGTCTTCTGTCTCATATTTTGACATCGCTTTCCTCCCGTCTGCATGTATGCAGCACCGTTTCCTTATATTCATTTTCAGCATAAACGCCTCCCGGAAGATCCACATGAAAGCCTCCGGAGCCGAACAATGCCGAATCGATATCGGCAAAATGCTTCTCTCCCCAATCCTTCATTGGAATACCAAGACGTCTGAGTGCTTCGATTATAACATACCTTCTGAATATCTGCGCTTTTTCTTTGAGTTTCCTCTGTCCGAGCCTCAGGGCTGTTCCGTACGCATCTTCATATACCGTGCATTCCTCATTCAGAAAGCGTACCGCCTCGGAGGAAATGAATTCATCCGCCTCCGCCGCCAGTTCTCCGCACCATGCGATATGCTGGGAGGCTCTGCTGTTCACATATTCCCTTAGCTGCGGCAGAATAATATTGCGCAGCCTGTTTCTGGTGTGGTCGTTTTCAAAATTGGTTGAATCCTCCACAAAGTCTGTTCTCCTGCGGTCAAGATATTCCGTGATATCCTTCCTGCCTGCCGCAAGCAGTGGTCTGATGATATTGTCCCTCTTCGGGCGCATTCCGCCCATTCCCCTGAGTCCGCTTCCTCTGAGCATATTCATAAGGATCGTCTCGGCCTGATCGTCCGCATGATGGGCTGTAGCAATAAGGACTCTTCCCGCTGTTTCCCTCACCTCTCTGTGAGACGGTTTAGAAGATCCAGCTTCCGGTACTACCTGTCGATCTGCCGCGGCCTTTGCCGCAGACCTGCCCAGCGCCTCGTATCTCAGGATGCGTCCCGCCTCCTCCTCTGTGGTTCCTGTTTCGGAAACATAGGCAGGCACATTCACTCTGACCGACTCGAAGGGCACTCCCAGCTGTACAGCCATGGCTTCACAAAATGCCTCGTCGCGAAGCGCTTCCTCGCCGCGGATACCGTGATTGACATGAACCGCCCTGACACTTATTCCCAGCAGCCTCCGAAGCTCCCATAATACATGCAGCAGGCAAACAGAATCCGCGCCGCCGGAAAAGCCGACTATCACGGTATCTCCCTTTTCTGTCAGCTGCTGTTCTCTTATATAGTTCAGTATCCGGTTAGTGAATCTGTCCATTGTGTTTTTCGTTTCTTCCGACACTATTCAGCATCCGGCTTTCACAGTTAACGGAAAATTTCAGGCACATTGCCGCCTCCGATGAAGGCCGATGCTGAATATTTTATTTATAATAAACACAGCCCGGAAATCCAGCGGACTTCCGGGCCTTGGCCGTCATTAGATTTCAAAAGCTTATTCTTCCTTAGCTTTGATAAGGACCTCATCTGGGTTTATCAGACCAAGCTTTTCCTTTGCCACTGCTTCAATATACTCATCGGTGGCAACATATTTCTTTTTCTCCTCAAGAGTCTTCCTGCGCTGCTCCTCACGTTCTATCTCTTTTTGGAGCGACGCCTCTCTCTCGATATATACCTGTTCCTGCCTTCGCATATCTCTCTCATCCGTATAGATCGTCGCAGCAACTATTCCGATAATAAGTGTAATACCCATTACCGCTAATCCGCTGCTCAGATTGCTGGATTTTTTCTTTCTTCTGTCAGGCATACTCAGACTCGATCTCAAATATACTTATACATTTCTTTAGCTTCTTCTTTTTTCTGTGTTTCCTCGAGAGACAGCACCTCCACGGAAACAGCCTTTTCTCCGAAGCTTATGTCTATGCGGTCTCCGATATGAACCTCGCAGGAGGCCTTCTGAGGCTTCCCGTTGACCGCCACTCTGCCGGCATTGCAGGCATCGCAGGCAACCGTGCGTCTTTTTATCAGCCTCGATACCTTAAGATATTTATCTAATCTCATTGATCGCTTCTTATCAGCTCAGCTTCAGTAAATGCCGATCTCAGATCACTTGTTGACAGCATCCTTGAATGCCTTGGCTGCAGTGAACTTAACGACCTTGCATGCAGGTGACTCGATGCTCTCGCCTGTTCTCGGGTTGCGAACCGTTCTTGCTGCTCTCTCGTTCGCCTTGAATGAACCAAGATCAGGAAGCTGAACCTTTCCTTCAGGCTTCTGAAGCTCTGCGTGAATAGCAGCTGTAAGAGACTTAAGAACCGCCTCGATATCCTTCTTTGTTACACCTGTATCCTTTGCAATTGCTGCTAAAAGCTCGTTCTTATTCATTTTTTTATCCTCCGTCGAAAATTAAAACTCATTGTATATTTTATAAATGTTTTGCCTCACTGTGTCAAGGTTTAGGCTTTAAAAGTCTATCCGCTATCGATGCAGCCTTTTCCATCATGTATTCTGGTCCCCTATAGCCCGCATGCTCGTCGTTATAAACCAGCTTCGGATTCTGTCCCCGGACAAATTTCAGTCTGCCGCGTTCCTCCACGATGAGCTCCGGTATGGCATCGACATTGATATCCGCCCGCGGATGGAGCATCATCACGATACTTCCGCTTTTTATCGTAAGATCCGTGATGTATGCCTTATGGGCCTTTTCCTTAAGCAGCGCCACCTTCAGCAGTGCCTCAACAGACCGCGGCATATCTCCGTATCTGTCGATCATTTCATCCTGAATATCGGCTGACTCCTCCTCTGTCACGATCTCTGCTATCCGCTTGTAAAGATCGAGACGGCTGTACTCGTCGGCAACATATTCCGGAGGGATATAGGCATCGATATCGCAGTCTATCGAGGTGTCGAAATCCGCCTTTTCCTCCTGTCCTCCCTGCAGCAGTCTTACCGCCTTTGACAGAAGCTTGCAGTACAGGTCATAACCGACAGCCTGCATCTGTCCGTGCTGCTCGGCTCCTAAGACATTGCCGGCGCCCCTTATCTCCAGATCCCTCATGGCGATCTTGATCCCGGCTCCGAGCTCAGTAAATTCCCTGATAGCCTTCAGTCTCTTTTCCGCCTCCTCGGACAGAAGCTTGTCCTTTTTATACATCAGAAACGCGTAGGCGGTTTTGTTGGATCTGCCGACTCTGCCCCTCAGCTGATATAGCTGGCTGAGACCCATTCTTTCTGCTCCGTCCACGATTATAGTATTTGCATTCGGGATATCAAGTCCTGTTTCAACTATTGTGGTGGACACCAGCATGTCTATCTCTCCGCTGATGAAGTCCATCATGATATCCTCCAGCTCCCGTTCGTTCATTTTTCCGTGGGCATATTCTATCCTTGCCTCAGGCAGCATGGAACGGAGCCTGTTAGTCTTATCCTCTATGCCCTTGACATGATTGAATACATAATAGACCTGTCCTCCTCTCATCAGCTCCCGGCTGATGGCCTCCCTGGCAAATTCGTCATTGTATTCCATGACATAGGTCTGTATCGGGACCCTGTCAAACGGCGGCTCCTCCAGGGTGGAAAGGTCTCTGATCCCGCTCAGGGACATGTGCAGAGTCCTCGGAATAGGTGTGGCCGTGAGCGACAGAACATCCAGATCATTCTTCAGCTGTTTTATCTTCTCCTTGTGGGCAACTCCGAATCTCTGCTCCTCGTCAATGATCAGAAGACCCGCGTTTTTAAAGCCTACATCCTTAGACAGCAGTCTGTGGGTGCCGATAACGATATCAACGGTGCCGTTTTTCAGCTTCTCGACTGTCTTTTTGTTCTGCTCCGCCGTTCTGAAGCGGGACATCATCTCTATCTTGACCGGATATCTTCCGAGGCGCTCGTTAAAGGTATTGAAATGCTGCTGCGCCAGAATGGTCGTAGGCACCAGAAAGATGACCTGTTTTCCGTCCTGGACTGCCTTGAAGGCAGCTCGTATAGCGATCTCCGTCTTTCCGAAGCCTACATCTCCGCAGATCAGCCGATCCATGATCCTGTCGCTCTCCATATCGGCCTTGACTGCTGCAATTGCACTCAGCTGATCCTCTGTCTCCTCATAAGGAAACATCTCTTCGAATTCTCTCTGCCATACCGTATCCCGACTGTATCTGAAGCCTTTGCCGTTAAGCCTGCTCGCATACAATGTGATCAGCTCCTTTGCGATGTCGTTTACCGCTGCCGTCACTCTCTGTCTGGTCCTGGTCCATTCCCTGCCGTTCAGTCTGTTCAGCTTCGGCTTTTTTGCGTGGCTGTCTGCGAATTTCTGTATCAGATTGAGCTTTGTAACAGGCAGATACAGGTTTCCTCCGTCAGCATATTCTATCTTGATATAATCCTTTCCGCTGTTTTCTCTCACTATATGCTCGAGTCCGCGGTAAATGCCGACACCGTGTTCCTCGTGGACCACATAATCCCCGAAGCCGAGCTCATCCAGTGAAATGAGCCGTTCTCCCTCATATTTTTTTCTTCTCTTCTTTTTCCTGCTGCCATGTGCGCTCTTTCCGAACATATCCGACTCGGTCATCAGCACATATTTTATATCCGGGTAGATAAAGCCCTGATTCAGACTGCCGCAGACGATCTCCACCGTGCCCGGTCTGAGCTCTGATCCGTCCTCCTCATCATCCGGGCAATAGGCTCTGATCCCGTATTCCCTGAGTGTCTCTGCCAGACGCGAGGTCCTGGTTCTCGAAGGAGTCAGCACCGATACCCTGTAGTTCTGTTTCTGATATGATGTGATATCCGCTATCAGCTTTTCAAAGCTGTCCTTATAGGTGCCTACAGCCGCAGTCCTGAAATGAAGCTCACTTTCGGCTCCAAACTCCTTCAGGCTCTCGTCGAGTCCTGAGATCAGCAGCGTTTTTCTGTGCTTAAGGATGTCAAATATCAATTCGGAAGAAAAGATTCCGGCGGCAGCGGGAGCCTCCTCCCCTATTCCCTGCTCCAGCCTCATCCTTATGCTTTCGTCATATTCCTGCTCTGTCAGCTGAGCATAAGCCCTGATCCTGACAGGATCATCCAGAACGATGATGTCTCCCGGCTTAAAATAATCAATGAGTGATACCTTTTCGCCTTTGCCCGAGGCGGTCTCTCCGGCAGGATATATCTCCAGCTCCTTAAGGCGATCCAGAGACCGCTGAGAATCAGGGTCGTAGCTCCTGATGGTATCGATTTCATCATCAAAAAATTCTATACGGTAAGGCTCCTCCGAGGCCGCGGGAAAAATATCGGCGATCCCTCCTCTGATGGCATACTCTCCGATGACGCTTGCTTCTGCCGCCCGCTTATAGCCCATATCGGAAAAAAGTCTGCCCAGATCCGCCGTTTTTATGATCATTCCCTCAAAGAGCTTCAGCCTGGACTGCCTGATATGCTCGCTCGAATCGATCTTTTCCATCAGCGCATCCGCAGTTGTAACAATGATCCCCGTGCTGCCCTCCAGCATATGCTTCAATGCGTCCATGCGCTGGTTGCTGATAAAGCTGCCGTGAATGTCCGAATTGCAGAACAGCAGATCCTTTGCCGGATATCTCCAGACATTTGAATGAAAATTACTCAGATCCTCTGCTGCCTTTGCTGCCGCTCTCTCATCTGCGGATACATACAGCATATTTCCTCCGAGCTCTCTGAGCAGATATGCTGCCAGCTGCTGTTTTTGCGAATCCATGCATCCCGATACGCTTAAAGGAGCGGAAGCCTTTTCCAGCTCCCGCTCAAGATCGTTAAATGTATCCAGCTGTCTAAGTGGGTTATACACCTCTGTCAGTCTCCGCTTCCTTTGTTTCCGGCTTTGTCTCCGGCTTTGCTTCCGGCTTTATTTCCGGCTTTGTTTCCGGTTGTGCCGCCGGTTTTTCCGTGAGATCCAGACCGTTGTAGCGGTTCATTGCCTCTGTAGTGCCGTTTTCAATGATACACATTGCCGCATCAGCCGCCTCATTATAGATCTTATCCATGATACGGCGGTCCTTCTCTTCAAATCTTCCAAGCACATGTGAGATCATGTCCCTGCTGCTTTTATCTCCGACACCGATCCTCACCCTCGGAAACGCATCCGTTCCAAGCATGGCGATAATGTTCTTCATGCCGTTATGTCCCCCTGCGGAGCCTCCGCCTCTGATACGCATTCTGCCGCAATCAAAGTTCACATCATCAAACAGAATGATGATATGCTCCGCCGGAACCTTGAAAAAGCCGGCAGCAACGGCAACCGATTCTCCCGAAAGGTTCATATATGTCTGGGGCTTGAGAAGCAGCAGCTTCCTGCCGCCGACGACTGTGGATGCAAACAGCCCCTTGAATTTCTTTTCGTCTATTTTTATGTTCAGCTTTTGAGCGAGCCTGTCGATCGCCTTAAAGCCGGCATTATGTCTCGTTTCCTCATATTTTTTATCGGGATTTCCGAGTCCCGCTATCAGAAATGTTTCCATATACCTCCGTTTTTCTTTCAGATGCCGATCCCGTCTCCAATCAGGCGTCTTCGCTGTCTCCGAGTATGGCCTTGGCAACGCAGAGTCCGTTGGCGCTGGCCTGCTGCAGTCCCCTTGTTATAGATGCTCCGTCTCCCATAGCCCTGAGTCCCCTGACCGAGGTTCTGAACTGCCTGTCAACTATGACCTCATTGGAATAAAACTTTACCTCCACTCCGTAGAGCAGTGTTTCCGCCGAGGCAATGCCGGGTGTTACCTTGTCCAGGGCAAACAGCATTTCCTTGATATCCATCATGATCCTGTACGGGAGCACCAGACTGAGATCTCCCGGCACCGCATCCTTGAGTGTCGGAATCAGATTGCTGCGGAACAGCCTCTCCTCGGTGGTCCTTCTGCCCCTCAGAAAATCTCCGAAGGTCTGGACCATGATACGTCCGTCACACAGCATATTGGAAAGCCTTGCCACATGCTTGCCGTACTCGATAGGTGTCTTGAACGGCTCCGTAAAATGCTTTGATACAAGCAGTGCAAAGTTGGTGTTTTCCGTCTTCATATCGGCGGACTTGTAAGCGTGTCCGTTTACCACCGCTAAACCGTCATCGTAATATTCCGTTGCCACCTCTCCCGATGGGTTGGTGCAGAAGGTCCTTACCTTGTCATCAAAGGTCGGTGTCCTGTAGATAAGCTTTGCCTCATACAGGTTCTTGTTGAGAAAATCCATGATCTCGTCCCGTACCTCGACGCGGACTCCGATATCCACGGTTCCCACCTTTGTTCTGATTCCGTGCCGGTTGCATATCCTCGAAAACCAGTCGGAGCCCTCGCGGCCGATGCCGGCAGCTATTTCATCCGCATACAGCTGCTCTCCCTTGTCTGTCACTACGCCTATGGCTGCACCGTCCTCAATGATAATATCCTCCACCATGGTCAGGAACTGCATCTCCACGCCCTTTTCCAGCAGGTACTCCTGTATTCTGGAATAGATCTTATATCCCTCTTCCGTGCCAAGATGTCTTATCGGACACTCCACCAGCTTGAGATCGGCGTTTATCGCTTTCCTTCTGATCTCTTCGATCTCGGTCTTCTTATCCACACCGTATACATTTTTATCGGCGCCGAACTTAAGATAAATATTATCCGATTCGCCGATCAGCTTCTTTGCGGCCTCATATCCGAGTATCTCCGGAAGATTGCCTCCCACATCCGGCGACAGGGACAGCTTTCCGTCCGAGAATGCACCGGCGCCCGCAAAGCCTGTTGTGATATTGCACGGCCTGCAGCCCATGCAGCGTCCCGTAATACGCTTCGGACAGCTTCTGTGTTCTATTGCGCGTCCCTTTTCGATCATCAGTATCTTAAGCTCTGGTCTTTTTTCGATCAGTTCATATGCGCAGAAAATTCCGGAGGGTCCCGCTCCGATTATAATGACATCATACTTCTTACTCATTTTACTGTTCTCCATGCATTACGGCTGTTTATTCCCGGCTCTGTCACATCTTCAGACTGCGAAATGCTATGCCTTCCGCTGTCAGAGCCTCCTCCTCCCTGTTCTGGCAGGTAAAAATCAATATCTGGCCTCTGTAGTTTTCGGCAAGGAAGCTTAAGGCCTGCGTCAGCCTCTCGTCATCATACAGATTAAAGCTGTCATCCAGTATCAGCGGCAGAGGATCGTCCTCTCCCGCCATAAAGCGCACCGTTGCCAGCCTCACCGCCAGATAGACCTGATCCGCCGTTCCGGCGCTCATATCACTGACGGATATCATACCGTCCGGGGAATTGAGCTTTATGTCATAATCCATCCCGGCGCTGATGCTGTCATATACGTTTCCTGTCAGGGCGGATACCATGGATGAGGCTTCCTTGTTTATGTAGGTTCCGGCAGCGTTTTTGATAGAAGCGGCCAGCTCCCCGATAGTTTCCTCAGCCATTTCGATGGCCTCTGTATTCTCTCTCAGGGAATTGTTGATCCTGACAGTCTTCCGCAGTGCCTCAGCTCTGTCCATAAGCTCCTTAAGCCTGACCAGCTTTTCCTCAACCCTTGTCCTTGTCTGCTGCTGTATCTCTAAATTATCAAGAAATACCGCCCTCTCGCTGTTGAGCCTTGCCTGCTCCCCATCAAGCTTTTCGATATTCTGACGGCAGTCTGCGATACCGGCTGCAAGCTCTCTCGACCTTGCGATATGCTCCTCAAAGTTCTTCAGCTCCTCCTCATCACAGTCCTTTGCGGCTGTATAGACAGAAATAAACTCTGTGAGCTCCGTTCTCAGCTTCCTGTATTTCTTTTTATCGCCGATCAGCGTAAGCAGCAGCAGAATCGCGCAAAGGGCTGCGGCAGCAGCACAGCCCAGGGCGATCAGACTCAGAGGCTCAGCAGCATACAGGGCTCCGTATACGCCCGATGCCGGGGAGCATAACAGCAGCAGCACGGCAGCTGCCAGCCGCCCCTTTCCGAAGGCCTTTTTTTCTGCGGCTTCAAGCCTGTCCCTGACAGCCTTCGCAGCCTTCTCCGCATTATCGATATCCTCTTCGTTCCGGAAACCGGCCGATGTCAGCTCTCCCGTCAGCCTGTCTATCTCAGCCTGACTGTCTGTGATGCTTCTTTTTACGGAATCCGACTCCTGCCTGACTCTGTCCGCAGCCTCGCTGTACAGCCTGACCTTATTATCGTTTTCCGGCAGCTCCAGACTCTCTTCGATCTTTTTTATCTCACTGAGTACGGCGGTGTACTCCTTTACCGCATTTTCGTCTATCCCCGCGTTCAGCTTCTGCTTTTCGGTTCTCAGATACTCGAGGGCCCGCTCCGCGTTGATTTTAGGATTCAGGCTTACCGAGATATTCGAGGCATATCTGCGAAGCTCCGCAGCCATATCCTTTTTCGTCGCGGTACCGAGCTGTCCGGAGCTGACGGTGTTGAGATACGCTGTCTCGCTGAGTCCTCCGAGAGCTCTGTTCAGAAGCTCTCCCGGCTCAGCTATGCGGACCGGCTTTCCGTCCTTCAGTTCATAGATCACCAGATCATCCGGAGCCTTGTTGAAATCTCTTTCGACCAGAAATCTCTGCTTTTCAAACTCGATCTCTATCCTGCCCCTGTACAGCTCCGGCTCCTTCCACGGTCTCATTCTTTCGTAGACCGATCTCTCCCCGGCTCTCCGTTTCGTCGAGGCTCCGTACAGGATCGACCTGATAAACAGGTGCAGGGTGGATTTTCCGGCCTCGTTGTATCCGAAAAATATATTGATGCCTTCTCCCGGCTCTATATCAAAATTATGAAGTTTACCGAATCCGTCTATATGGATCTTTTTTATCTTCAATTCACTGTTTCCTTAATACACACTGTGCTTTATTCTGTTCCGTCTGCCGCTTCGTCTGATGTACCGGCTCTGTACGGCAGCCTGACAGCTTCCCTCAGCCGAATCTATTCTTCGGTCTTGAGCAGCGCGTCCAGTCCGTAGTACATGGCCCTCTTCTCGACCCGGGACATCTCATTGCTGTCACTCACGATTCGAGAAATATAAAAGCCGATCATGTCCTGAGGATGCTCAGCGAACAGTCTCCTGTAATCATACTCCGGCTCCGTCTCGTCAATTATCTCACTTATCCTGTAGACGGATGTGAGCCTGTCCAGGTCAAAGTCCTCCTCCGGATTTCTGTTCCCGGTGAGCTTCAGCCTGTAGATATTCGAGCTGCCTCTTCTGCCTATCTCCCGCTCGATGAGCATCTTCAGCTCCTCTGCCGTTGTTTTTACGTTGATCCTGATCAGCAGAGGCACATATGAAACCGATGCCATAGGAACGAATTCGATGCTTTCCGGCATTCCGGTACGGTCGGAGATAATGCCCCTTATCAGCCCGTGGCTGCCGCTGTCTCCCATTTTTTCCGGTTCGAAAAATCCCGGGCAGTACACTTTTGCCGATATGCTCCTGTATCCGGAGATATCGCTTCCCACCGCCGCATAGGACAGATCTGTTCCGGCAAATGCCTCTGCCGCCGCTTCGTCATCATTGCACCTGAGAAGCGCCAGCCTGACAGTACAGCTGTCTTCATGCTTTTCACCTGCTGCCGCCGCAAAATCCTCCGGTCCGGCGTTTTCCGTATCGGTGACCGATGCCGCAAATATCTCGGTATCTATGTCTCTGAGCACGATCCTCTCTACTCTTCCTCCGGCAGCAAAGAACACATTTTCCGGCCAGACAAAGCTTCTGACCGGGCTGCTGCGCTTCACAATATCGGTCTGTCCGGCAATTATGACCGCCCTGATATCCGGAAATGAAGCAAATACCCGGCTCACCCTGTCCAGTTCTCCGGTCGTGGGAACATGGGAAAACAGGCCGCCGGAAATCAGCACAAGTCGGGCTCCGAAGGACTCTGCCTCCTGCATTGCCCTGAGGATGCCGCCCTCCAGCTCCTTTCTCCTGGTCTCCGCCCAGCCCGTACCGCTTTCCGTACTGCTTCCTATTCTGATGTCGCTTAAATGTATAAATCTCATAGATCAGAGCTCACAGTTTCCTGTCGTTCTCGGGAAAGGAAGCACATCACGGATATTCTGCATGCCTGTGATATACATGACCGCACGCTCAAAGCCCAGACCGAAGCCGCTGTGCCTTACGGAGCCGTATCTGCGAAGATCCAGATACCAGTCATATGCACTGATATCCAGTCCCAGCTCCTCCATTCGCTTAAGCAGCTTGTCATAGTCGTCCTCACGCTGTGAGCCTCCCATGATCTCTCCGACTCCCGGAACAAGACAGTCGACCGCCGCCACTGTCTTTCCGTCAGGGTTCTGCTTCATATAAAATGCCTTGATATCCTTAGGATAGTCGGTCACAAATACAGGTCTCTTGTAGATCTGCTCGGTCAGATATCTCTCATGCTCCGTCTGCAGATCTATGCCCCACTCAACCTTATTTTCAAATTTATCATTGTACTTTGTAAGAAGCTCCACCGCCTCAGTATATGTGATCCTTACAAACTCGCTGTCAACGATATGCTGAAGTCTGTCGATAAGCCCCTTTTCAACAAAGGAATCGAAGAACTTCATCTCCTCCGGCGCATTTTCCAGAACATAGCTGATGATATACTTAAGCATAGCCTCCTCATTGTCCATAAGATCGCTGAGGTCGGCAAAGGCCATCTCCGGCTCCATCATCCAGAACTCGGCAGCATGTCTCGTGGTATATGAATTCTCCGCGCGGAAGGTCGGTCCGAAGGTATAAATATTGCGGAAGGCCATCATCATCGACTCGCCGTTGAGCTGTCCGGATACGGTAAGGAAGGTCGGCTTGCAGAAGAAATCCTTGGAATAATCCACCGTCTTGACCTCACCGCTTGCGATCCTGTCCAGATCCAGAGTTGTAACCTGGAACATCTCGCCTGCGCCCTCTGTATCGGAGGCTGTAATAAGCGGAGTATTTACATATACAAAGCCCTTCTCCTGATAGAACTTATGTATAGCATATGCCAGAATGGATCTCACCCTGAATACAGCCATGAAGGTATTCGTTCTCTGACGCAGATGGGGAATGGTCCTGAGATACTCCATGGAATGACGCTTTTTCTGAAGCGGATAATCCGGAGTGGATGCTCCCTCCACCGTTATCTCCTCAGCCTGGATCTCAAACGGCTGCTTTGCGGAAGGCGTTGCCACCAGTGTTCCCCTGACGATAAGGGACGCCCCTACATTAAGCTTTGATATCTCGGTAAAGTTTTCCAGCTTGTCGGAATACACTATCTGAAGCGTCTCAAAGCAGCTTCCGTCATTGAGAACGATAAAGCCGAAGGTCCTGGAATCCCTGACAGAACGCACCCAGCCGCCTACCGTCACCTTCTGTCCGAGGAATTTATCCGTGTCGCGAAAAAGCTCCGTGACGAGTTGTAATTTCTCCATTTTTATTATTACCTTTCCGTTATTTTTATATATCCTTAACTATTCAGCACCCGCCCTTGAGCTTTGCCGCCGCATCGCTTACCGATACAGCCTCTCCCGACTCCAGCAGCTCTATCATGCGCAAAATGCTGTCATGATTCAGATTATCGCTGCCGATATACTGAACATAATTAATGCTGATGGCATTCTCCATGGCATGCACCCGGCCTGCAATATCATTGTAGGCGTTCTTTGCCGCCTCCGAAGCCTCCCTTGCCTCTGTCAGTCTCGCTGCGTAGGTACTGTCGATCTCTGCTGCCAGCTGCTGACTTGTCACATTGTCGAACTGATAGAGGGCAGAGGTCTTCTGAGCCTCGAGCCCGGCGATCTCCTGCTTCTTTGCGTTGATCTCCTCATCAAAGCTTCCGAGATCGTACTGGGAATCATCCTTGTCCCTGCGGATGTTCTTCGTAACGGTCCTGACTCCCTTTTCATCGTTGATAATGGCGTCCACTATCTGTCTGCACACCTTCAGCTCATTGTGATGCTTTCCGGCGGTATTGGCAAAAATGACCGCATAGATCACTATTATCAGAACATCAACAGCGAGAACAGCAATAAAATACACTCTTCTTTCGGCAAATTCCACCGATGCCCACAATGCACCGACCATAATCGCCGCTATGATGATCATCAGCAGCCAGTCCGAAGCATGCTTCGGAGAGAACAGCTTATAAAACAGCCTGCCCCTGCATATCGCCGGGAGCCGGTTCTCCTTGCAGTAGGCATAGAGCTGTGCCTTGAGATTGGCTATCTCTCCCTTAAAGCCTGCAGTCTGGGTCTCTACCCTTGTTTTTACTCCTGCCTCCCTGGCCTTGGCCCTGCGTTCGCCGATCTTCTCCAGCTGCGAATCCGCAGCCTTGAGCTTTTTGCTGAATTCCTTCTCAAGATCGCTGCGCCTTGATTCGACAGTCTTCCGCTTTTCCTGCTCTATATTTCCTGAAAGAGCCGCAAGCTCCCTGTCCTTCCTGGCTCTGTCGGCGCCAAGCTCCTCCATTTTCGCCCTGTCGGCATTCAGGGAATCGACAGCCTCCAGCGCTTCCTGCAAATATTCCTTTGGTGAATTAATATCTGCCATATTCTTTTCCTCCGTAAAATTCACGGGTCGATCGTTTCAATATTCAGATATTCTCTATGATCCTCGCGGCAATAACAGCCTGCTCCTTCGGATCCGACTTAAGCTGCGGCCATGTCACGATCTTCTCCCCGCCGTTGTACCTCGGAATGATATGAAAATGAAGATGATGGACCGTCTGTCCCGCTGCCTCTCCGTTATTCTGAACGATATTGATGCCGTCACAGTCAAGCGCCTTCTTTACGGCGGCGCCGAGCTTTTTTGCCAGCTTCAGTGCTTCGCCGAGGGTCTCATCGTCAGCCTCAAACAGATCATCAAAATGCTCCTTCGGAAGTATCAGCACATGTCCCTTGACCGCCGGACTCAGGTCCAGAATAGCTCTGAAACGCTCGTCCTCATAAACTGTCTCGGAACCGATCTGTCCGTTTGCGATCTTGCAGAAAATGCAGTCATCCATGATCATAAACATATCTCCTCTTTACTAAATACTCCGAACCGGTCTGTCCTCCCGGCTCCGCATCTGTCATCTGAGCCGCCGGCAGCGCCCGCTCCGAAAAATACAAACAACACGAATAACAACCGTACACCTCAGATGAACGGTCTATCCGTGAATAATTACCCTGTTCCTATGTGCTTGCATTATAGCACATACTTTATGGATATTGTTGTTATATTTCCGTGGGAAAACCATAAAAAGCGTAAAGCTCCGGTCAAAAGCAGCTGCTGTTTACGGCATACAGGTAATCAACGGCTGCAAAAAAAGAGCGGTCCTCTGCACTGACGGCATATGGCGCCGCGCAGAGGCTTCCGCTCCGGTATTCCGGTTTACTGTATTTTCCTGCAAAGCTCAATCTGTGCCTGCCGGCAGACCGATTCTTCCCGATATGCTCAGTCGTTGCCCTCGAGGATCAGTCTCTTTTTGATATTGTCTCTGGCATTGATGATATGCCTTACTGTTCTGGATCTGGCCAGCTCCGGCTCATGAGCCGCAAGCGCATCATATATCGCACTGTGCTCCTCATAGGACTGCTGGGCCCTTTCCTTATCATTGATGGAGATGCGGCGAAACTTGGTGATCTTGTGATGAATGTTTGTCAGCATATCGAAAAATACCATGCTTCCGGTAGCCTTGTACAGCATCTCGTGGAACTGTGAGTCCTGATCTCTGATATTATCGTTCTTGGAGGCCATATCGCCATCCTTATCGATATAGAACTTCTGAAGGTCTATAAACTCCTTCATCTCCGCCAGCTGCTCGTCGGTAATGTTCTTTGCCGCCCTTGCCGCAGCCTGTCCCTCGATATCGATGCGGATATCATACATATCCATCATATCCTCCGGGCTGATGCCGATGACCACCACTCCCTTGCTGGTATCCTCCGCAATACGATCCTGCACGAGTCTCCTGAGGGCTTCCCTGACAGGAGTTCGGCTCACGCCCAGCTCCTCCGAGAGCTTGACCTCGCTCAGAATATCACCCTTTTTGTATTTTCCCGTAAGTATCTCGCTTTCCAGCTGATCAAATATCTGATCGGCTATGGATATGGTTCTGTGGTCTCTCATGAATTTCTCCTTCCGTAGAAGCCGTTGGAAAACTCCTCGATCTTTCCTTCTATTTCATCTGTCGAGAGCATGGCTGTTCTGCCGCCCTCGTATTCGGCATCGACCCATTCCTTGAGTTTCATGACAACAGGGTCTCGCTTATCCACCATGGCGTCCCCTTTAAGCATATAGTTCTGATTCATCCAGTAGGCAATGCCAGCAAGACCCGAGTTCTTGTTGATCGCAACCATGGCAGGCCTGTTGAGGAGCTTCTCGGTGTCAAAGATATTGTAGATCTCCTCGTCCTTAAGCAGTCCGTCGGCATGGATGCCGGCTCTTGTGACATTAAAGTTTCTTCCTACGAAAGGCGTCATAGGCGGAATGCTGTAGCCTATCTCATTCTTATAATAATCAGCGATCTCCGTGATGACCGTCGGGTCCATTCCGTCCAGCGAGCCGCGCAGTGAAGCATACTCGAATACCATTGCCTCCAGCGGAACATTTCCCGTTCTCTCTCCGATACCGAGCAGCGTGCAGTTTACGCCGCTGGCACCGAACAGCCATGCGGTGGCCGCATTTGAGACCGCCTTATAAAAGTCGTTGTGACCGTGCCACTCTAACATGTCGCTGCTTACGCCCGAATAATGCTGCAGACCGTAGATGATGCCGGGAACGCTTCGAGGCAGTGAGACCTCGCTGTAAGGTACTCCGTAGCCCATGGTATCGCAGGCTCTGATCCTTACAGGAATACCGGCATCCTCCGACAGCTTCATGAGTTCGTTTACAAACGGCACAACAAAGCCGTAAAAATCAGCCCTTGTGATATCCTCCAGATGGCATCTCGGCATAACGCCCGCATCAAAGGCATCTCTGACAGTTGCCAGATACATCTCCATGGCTTCCCTACGTGTCATCTTAAGCTTCTTGAAGATATGATAATCGCTGCAGGAAACAAGTATGCCCGTCTCACGGATGCCCAGATCCTTTACGAGCTTAAAATCCTCTCTTGTAGCCCTGATCCATGTGGTGATCTCAGGGAAGCGCAGACCCAGATCCTGACATCTGGCAACAGCCTCCCTGTCTCTTTCGCTGTAGACAAAGAACTCCGACATTCTGATAATGCCGTAAGGACCTCCGAGCTTTGACATGAGCTTGAACAGCTCCACTATCTGATCAACTGTGTACGGATTGATCGACTGCTGTCCGTCACGAAATGTGGTATCGGTTATCCAGATGTTTTCTGGCATTGACATCGGAACTCTGGTATGGTTAAAGCCCACCTTAGGTACTTCTTCATAATTGTAAACATCTCTGAACAGATTCGGATCCTTGATGTCCTGCAGGGAATACTTATAGGCATTCTCTTCAAGCAGGTTGGTCTTTGATGATAGTTCGAGCATGGTGCGTCCTCCGATCCTTGGAATTAGAAAAATGCATGTATCTGTTCTCCAAAATTCTTATCCCCGTATTAATGTATACAATTATACGCATCATCATCTCTTTGTAAAGCGATTTTTTTGCCGCTTTAACGTGATCGTGTATTAAAGTAAGTGCATAAATATACCGCCCTGACAATCGCTGCTGTCAGGGCGGTTCAATAGTCACTCGCAGAAGATCATGTATTCCTTATATCCCTTTGCCTCCATCTCCTCGTATGGGATAAATTCAAGGCTTGCGCCGTTTATGCAGTATCTGAGTCCTCCGGTCTCCTTCGGACCGTCGTCGAACACATGTCCGAGATGGGAATCTCCCGCCTTGCCTCTGACCTCGGTCCTTACCATGCCGTTGCTTAAGTCTTCCTTTTCCTCGATCACATCACTGAGTATCGGCTTTGAGAAGCTCGGCCATCCGCAGCCCGCGTCATACTTGTCTGCCGAGGAGAACAGCGGCTCTCCCGATACCTTGTCCACATATATGCCTTTTCTGAATTCCTGATCGAGAGGACTGCTGAAGGCGGCTTCCGTTTCTCCGTTTACTATCACCGAATATTCCTCGGTACTCAGGATATCACGAAGCTTATCCCTGTCTGGGATCTCCTTTCCTATCTCGAAAAGGGGCTTTCTTGCCAGCCGTAGATTGGTATGGCAGTAGCCGTCAGGATTTTTCTGCAGATAATCCTGATGCTCCTCCTCCGCCTCCGCAAAGTTCTTAAGCGGCTCGACCTCGACCGCGATAGTGCCGTACTGCTCCTTTTCGTACTCCATGATCCTGTCTATCACCTCGCGGTCCTTTTCATCCGTATAGTAGATTCCTGTTCTGTACTGTCTGCCAATGTCATTTCCCTGCTTGTTCACAGAGGTAGGATCAATTATCTTAAAGTACCTCAGTAGCAGTTCCTCCAGTGAGATCTTTGAAATATCATAGTCTATCCTGACTGTCTCCGCATGGTCGGTCGTCTTGATCTCCTCATAGCTGGTGTCTGAGCTCTTTCCATTGGCATAGCCCGCCTCGGTATCTGTCACGCCGTTGAGTCTCTTAAAAAACTCCTCTGTTCCCCAGAAGCAGCCTCCGGCAAGATAGATGGTTCTGCTGTTTTCCGACGCCTGAAGCTTTTTCCTTGCCTCCTCGGCAGCCTTCGCTTCCTCCTCCAGCACCTTGTCATACTCCTCATAAGGAACATAGGAAACCTTCACCTTGTCAGCAAGGTATTTTCCGGTCAGATACCTGATGACAGACTGTTCGAGTATCGCCTCTGTCATTCCGGCTTCCCTGACCTTCTCCTCCGTATATCCGAACTCCTCCAGATACTGCCTGAGGGCTTCTTCTGTATATTCTATTCCCGCTTCCTCTGCTATCGCATTGCAGACTGCTGCCTTGACGGCTTCAGTCTCCGCCTCCAGCATCAGCTCCCGTCTGAACTGTTCGTAGGTCATGCCGCTGATCTCCAGATAGCTTGCCAGTCCGTATTCCGGGTCAGTTGTGCGCAGCGCCCTGTCATAATACTCGGAATACATATCTATCATCCATTCCACCGCCTCATCCGAGACCTCGGTCTCGCTCAGCTCCACCGCTTTCTGAACCGCCTTGTCACAGAGGATGGTGTAGACCTCCTTATCCGCTGCCTTTTTCATTTCATCGTTCATCTGAGCGATAAAGCTGTCCACCGTCTCTATCTGTCCTTCGCTGATCTCGTTTACTATCTCATCCGTCAGATCGGCGAACTTCATCGGACGCTGTGCGGAATTGAGCGTCACCTCAAACTCCACCGGCTTTCCCGCCAGCTCCTTCTGCTTATAATCCTCCGGGAATCTGAGACTGAGTGTAACAGTCTCACCCGGCTTCATTTTCATTATTCCGTCCTCAAAGCCATCGATCAGCTTTTTGGAGCCTCCTATCTCATAGGAGAAATCCTTAGCCGTTCCGCCTTCAAATTCCTTGCCGTCCACTCTGCCGACATAATCCAGATTAGCGGTATAGCCCTCGGCCAGGGTGTCCGTATCCACTGTCCTTCCGTACAGCGTCCTGTTTATGTTGTTCAGTATCTCCTCCTCAGTGATCTCCTTTGCCGAAGGCGCGGTTATCTCGATTCCGGAAAGCTCTGCCAATACTATATGCCCCATATTCTCCGGCTTCTTCGGAACTATTCCCGCAATAACGGCTGCATCCCCCGTAAGCTCCTTCTGCTTTGCTCCGTCCGCAGCTTCCGAAGCGCCTTCTGTTCCGGATGCTTCCCCGGTACCTGCCGCCTGCTCCGAAGCCTCGGCTTCAGCCGCAGCCTCAGAAGCGGCACCGGCTCCGCTTCCGTTTGTACCGTCCTTAGAGCAGCCCGACAGACCCAGGGCAAGGCATACTGCTGCTGCAAGCAGCGCCGGGAAAATCTTCTTTCTTGTCTTTATTTTCATGTCTGTGAATCTCATTATTTCTTCCTTCCTCCCAGGTTAAAGGACACTGTTTTTCTGTGCTGCGGAATACATAAAGCTCTCAAATCAACATTTTTTATTGATGAAATGTATGTTGTATCAACATTTTTTATTAATAAAATATATATTAAATCAACATTTCAATGTATTATAGCATAGATAATAGAAATCCGGAGTATACCGGGGGCATTTTCCTTAGACATTAAAAAATGAAAATGTTAAAATACTATCGTATCAGGATCAAAGCAATATGTTTTGCAGCCTGCAGAACAGCAGCAATAATATATAGGCATATTTTCCTGTAGAACAGCAACAATTATATATAAGCATATTTTTTAAGGAGGAAAGGCATGAAGATCAAAGCAGCTGTAACCTATGAAAGCGGAGCTCCGTACAAGATCGAGGAAGTCGAGCTTGATGCTCCAAAGATAGGCGAGATACTTGTAAGGATCGTTGCCAGCGGTATCTGCCACACAGATGAAGCTGTCCAGCACCAGTTCATTCCTACCCCGCTTCCGGCAGTTCTCGGACACGAGGGTGCGGGCATAGTTGAGGCGGTAGGTCTCGGAGTAACGGATTTTAAGGTAGGAGACCGGGTCGGCATCTCCTTCGGCTACTGCAACTGCTGCACAAACTGCCGCAAGGCCCGTCCGTTCATCTGCAAAAACTTCAACAAGATCAATTTCGGCGGTATCCAGCCTGACAATACCACCAGACTTCACACTCTTGACGGCAGAGACCTCAGCACCTTCTTCGGTCAGTCTTCCTTTGCAACATATGCCGTAGTAAACCAGAATCACGCCTTCAAGGTAGAGCATGACGATGTGGATCTTGCTCTTGTCGCTCCTATGGGCTGCGGTATTCAGACCGGTGCCGGAGCGGTTCTCAACAGACTTCGTCCCGAGTTCGGCTCTTCCATCGCAGTATTCGGCTGCGGAACCGTAGGAATGAGCGCCATCATGGCCGCAAAGATCGCAGGCTGCGCTCAGATCATAGCGGTAGGCGGCAACCCTAAGAGTCTGGAGCTGGCAAAGGAGCTCGGCGCCACCCATACGGTAAACCGCAAGGAGGTAGACAATCTTGTTGCCGCTGTCAAGGCTGTTTCTCTTTCGGGTGACGGCGTGAACTATTCCATCGATACCACCGGAGTAGGTGCCTGCGTAAGACAATCCCTCGGCTTCCTTGATTTCGACGGAACCTGCGTTGTTGTAGGTGCTACCGGCGACATTACCTTCAATGTTCAGAATGAGCTTATGGGCGACGGCAAGTCTCTCCTCGGCGTTATCGAGGGCGACTCCATTCCTAAGGAATTCCTGCCTAAGCTTCTCGACTATTATAAGAGGGGAATGTTCCCGTTCGACAAGCTTATCAGGTATTATTCCTTCGATCAGATCAATGAGGCTCAGGCCGAGTCCGACGCAGGAAAATGCATCAAGGCAGTTCTCCGCATGGAATAAGATATAGGAGTAAGATATTTGGAATAAGCCATATGGGGAGATATTTTCGGTTTATTTTTAACACAATTGCATATATCCAATCCGCGCATCCTGTGTTACATTTTATATACCTTCCATGACTGTTCAGCACCCGTCATGGTATCAGGCGGAAAATGCACCTGCATTTTTTCCGGATGAGATGATCGTGTTTTATCATGTTGCAGAAAGATGTTGTAATCATTACAGGAGAAAGAGGATACAGATATATGCTTAGAAAAATAATCAGGATAGATGAAGAAAAATGTAACGGCTGCGGCGCCTGTGCTTCCGCATGCCATGAGGGCGCAATAGAAATGGTGAACGGCAAGGCCAGGCTCACCCGCGAGGACTACTGCGACGGTCTCGGCGACTGCCTGCCTGCATGTCCGACTGATGCCATCAGCTTTGAGGAACGGGAAGCTCCAGCGTATAATGAAGCTGCGGTTCTGGAGTCCAAGCAGCGAAAGGCTGCGGGTGCTGCTGCATATACTGATTCTGGTAACGCTTCCGGCTCTGCCGGAGGTTTCACCCCGGTCCATGCGGGCTGTCCGGGAAGCAGGGCATTCTCGCTGAATAACAGTGCTCCGCAGATGTCTGCGGCTCATGAAGCTTCCGAGATCAGAAGCCGTCTGTCCCAGTGGCCTGTACAGATCAAGCTGGTCCCTGTCAGAGCTCCGTATTTTGACGGCGCAAAGCTGCTTATCGCAGCCGACTGCACAGCCTTCGCCTACGGCAATTTCCATGAACGCTTTATCCGCGGGCATATCACCCTTATAGGCTGTCCTAAGCTGGATGAGGGAGATTATGCCGAAAAGCTCACGGAGATCATAAAGAATAATGACATCAGAGAGGTTTCCATAGTCCGTATGGAGGTTCCTTGCTGCGGAGGCATTGAAAATGCAGCGAAGCGGGCTCTTATGGCCA
>JAQXPY010000028.1 GCA_029100885.1 Clostridiales bacterium
AATTTCAATGAAGACTATTGTAAATGGTGTTATGCGGATGGAGAATTCAAATACTCCAGTAAGGAGCAGCTGATAGATTTTTGTGTCGAACACATGGCTACTGAGGAATGGCCGGCAGAACAGGTACGTGCGCACATGGAGTCAGTGGTTCCCGGATTAAAACACTGGAACATCAGCACTAATGCATATTCGAGTTAAATAATAGTGAAAAAAGAAGCTGCTCTGTACTATAATACAGCTTGGAAACAATATTCCTGAAGATGATTATTACAGGAGGAGCGCTTTTTGGAACTTTTTGATCGGATACCTGAAGATTTTTTCAGGGTCCTCACGTCAAGTAAAAGAGATCTGTATGCAGCTGCTATTCTGGTGCTGCGTCAGGCCTTCAAGACGGAGCTTATTATACGAAAAACTGATCTGATCGCCATGCTGATCGAATCCCTGGAAAGCCGTATTCTGATGGCTGACTTTTTGGAGGAATCAGATGAACTTGGCGAAAATTCAGAGTACGGAAACGGTCTGTCCGGAAAAGCATCCCTTCTTGTGCGTGTTCTTAAGAAACGCGGCTGGATAACGATAGAATACGAACCCGGGACATTCATAGAGAATGTTTCGGTTCCTGACTATGCGATAGCCACCGCTGACCTCATCTATAACCTGTCTGAGGAACGGGTATCTGAATACAATGGGTATGTGTATGCTACCTATGCCTCTCTGAAGAGCTGCGATGAAAACCCCGAATACCGTTTTCAGGCGCTTTCCGCTGCATATACAAATTCAACACAGCTGATCACAGAACTGAAGACCCTTTATAATAATATCGGACGATACTATCAGCGTATATTGGATGAGTCCGATGTGAACAAGCTGCTATGGGAGCATTTCGATAATTACAGGGAGCAGCTGTTTGATGCAATCTATTATCCTCTGAAAACTATAGATTCTGTTCCCCGCTTTCGTCATCCTATCCTGTCAATTGTTCATAGCTGGGAGGCGGACGACGAGATCATAGAGACTATAACGGAGCAGGGAGTCCGCAGGAAGGTTTTTTCAGATCCGTCCGCGGGCAGGGAGCGGACATTGGAAATGTTGATAGAGATTTCCGAGACCTACGAAAAAATCGAAAATCTGATCCGGCAAATTGATAATAAGCACAATGAGTATACACGGGCATCTATTGAAAAAATCCGTTATGCGCTCAATGTAGACCGCAGTATTAAAGGCAAATTAGTTCAGCTTCTGAAGGTCTCGAATGAAGATGTGATATCTGATGCCATGCGGACATCGCTCAATCTTTTTTCTCATAGCTACATAGATCACCAGTCTGCATATAACCGCATAAAGCGTACTGTAAAGAGCGAAGGCAGATCGATCGCGATAGAAGAGCATGAAGAAAACCCGGATGTTATGGCGGGATTCTTAAATGATATCCGTAAGCAGTACAGCAATAAAAAGATCGACGCATATGTTCATTCACTCCTTGGAGAGAGCGGCTGTATACAAACCGCCGATATTACTGTTAAGGATTCCAATGACTTTATTCTGTTCCTGCTTACCACCATCAGAGGGCGTGAAAAAGGAGCTGATTATTCAATTACATTTGGTTCGGGATATACAGACTGCTGCGGGTACAGGCTGCCGAATATTACGATCACCAGAAAGGAAAAGCAGTGATGTTTGAAACAGCTTTTGAAAAGCTTACCATGACTGATCAGGAAAAGTTCAGGCGTATTGTCAATATGCTTCTGGCACAGACCTTCCTGCTTCAGGCGGACACGACCTCTGAAGAAACGCTTAGACGATCCAATCCGGATTATTTGTTTGCGGAAAGAAATTTTGAATTATTGACAGAGTATTTTGCTTTTTCCGGCTTCACATTGGAAAAGGATATTAATTACGGCGTGATCACACTTCACAGCTCCTATGATTTTAATCGTAAAAAGCTGGACAAATATACGACCCAGATGCTTTTTACACTGCGCCTTATTTATGATGAGGAACGCGAAAAGCTGTCCCTCTCTAAAGAGATTTTTACGACCACCGGAGATATCACGCATAAAATGATCACGCTGGGCATCCTTTCCAAAAAGCCGTCAAACATACAGCTTCATGACGCACTTCGAACCCTGGCCGGATTTAATCTGATCACGAAGAATTCCGGTGATTGGGAAGATGCGGATACAGCAATAAGGATCCTTCCTTCAATTCTTTTTGTTATAAGCAATGAGCAGATCAACAGTATGACCAATATGATCGATGATATAAATTCTGCCGATACGCAAGAGGAGACAGAAGTATGAAAGAGCTGAAGCGGATGCTGCTTATTCACTGGCATCATTATGATAAGGAAGTTATCGATTTTGAGATGATTAATTTCC
>JAQXPY010000029.1 GCA_029100885.1 Clostridiales bacterium
CTGTGCAGTTAAAGTGTATCAATACTGTAAAACAATGTCAAACCGGAAAGAGTTTAAGATACGGTAAAGAATACCGCAAACGGGATGCGGCAGCAGTTCAGACAGTCAGGAATAATGACAGGTCATATTCCGGAAAAAAGCCGGCACAGAACGAACTGTACCGGCTTTGTTTTGCTGCTGTTTATACCCTGAAACCTGTCTGTATTACTTTCCTGCTTCAACCATCAGATCAAGCATTACATAATCTGATACAGGAACCTCTTTTTCAATAGCGCCGCTTGCAAGGAAGGACTGCTGCTGGATATTGTAATATCCCTCTACAGTACCGTCTGCAGCGCCCTCTGCAACCTGCTTGCCTGTGAGCCACTCAGCATCTCCGCGCTGATCGAATACGGACTGATAATCCGTCTTTGTCTGGTTTGCCACATACTCTGCAACCTCTTCAAAGTGACCGTCTGCAGCATAATCCATTGCCTCATAGAGAGCCTTTGTGAAACGAAGGAGAACGTCATAGTTCTTCTCTGCATAATCGTTCATTGCGATCCAGGATGCAAGAGAGATGGATGTATCTGAGAAATCAACATTTCCGCAGAGTCTTGTTGCCTTAGGATCCTGCTCAAGGATCTTGAGGCTGAGCGGAGACCAGATAGCACATGCGTCAACGCTGCCTGAAAGGTATGCGGTAACGATATTTGCACTGTCCATATCCATAGGAGTGATGTCATTCATGGTAAGACCGGCTTTGTTGAGAGCATTTACAAGAATATCCTCTGAAGAAGAACCGCCTGTATAAGCAACTGTCTTTCCCTTAAGGTCCTCAAGCTTTGTGATTCCCTCTCCTCCGATGACCGCATCACCGTTTGAGATATGCGAAAGAGCAAAGATCTTTGCCTTGCCCTGTATGCAGAGCTTGTGCGCACCGTGACCGATATAGCCTACGTCAATAGAGCCTGATTCCATGGCTGCAATAATGTTTGGACCGTTATCGAACTCATACAGATTTACGGATATGCCGTACTTCTCGAGAATACCGAGATTCTGTGCTGTAGTGATAGCCCAGAGTGATCCGTAGTTTGGCATATAAGCCACGTTAAGCGTGATCGGCTCATAGCTTTCGGCAGGTGCTTCAGCCGCAGCCTCTGTTTCGGCAGGTGCCTCTGTGGCTGCCTCGGTTGCAGCTGCAGTTGTCGCCGCTGCTGTAGTTGATGCTGTACTGCTGCCGCCGCAGGCTGTCAGTGACAGAACCAGAGCAGATGCAAGTACGAGAGAAAGAAGTTTTTTCATAATTGTTTCCTCCATGTTGTTGCTGCTTTTGTTGCATAAGGCTGCGGACTGTGTCCGGACCCTTTATAAATTATGCCGACAGGGGATCCCGTATTTGCAGAATACAGCTTTTTGAGAACAGTCGTGGAAGTAAATATCCCTGAACTTCTCTGAAAAAAGTATTTGCCCGGCATAAATATCTTATTTGCGCACCTCGAGATACTCCTTGTATACTTCGCCCCAGATCTTGTTCTTCAGATCCAGGAACTCCTTGGTCATCTTCATATCCTGTGTACGAGGGAACGGAAGATCTATATTAACTATCTCCTTTATACGTCCCGGACGTGCACTCATGATGATGGTGCGGGTGCCGAGGATGATAGCCTCCTCAACATCGTGAGTAATGAAGAAGCAGGTCTTTTTTTCTTCCTGCCATGTCCTGGTAAGCTCAGCCTGAAGCTGTGTTCTGGTCTGGGCATCCAGGGCTCCGAAAGGCTCATCCATAAGGAGTACCTCAGGCTGAACTGCATAGGCTCTGGCAATGGCAACTCGCTGCTTCATTCCTCCGGAAAGCTCCTTAGGATAGGAATCGACGAAGTCCTCCAGCTGAACCATTTTTATATACTTCATGGCTGTCTCTTCGGCTTCGGCATCACTCTTGCCGTTAAGCTTAAGACCGAACATAACGTTTTTCTTTACCGTGAGCCAAGGGAATAGAGCATACTGCTGAAATACGACGCCGCGCTCTGTGCCTGTGCCCTCGATCTTCCTGCCGTCGAGATAAACAGCTCCGCCGGTAGGCTTGTTGAGTCCTGCAATAATGTTGAGGAGCGTGGATTTGCCGCATCCGGAAGGTCCGACGACTGTGATGAATTCGTTTTCACGGATATCGAGATCAACACCGTTCAGAGCGACGGTCTTGCCCTTTCTTCCTTCGTATATCATTTCAACATGATCGATCTTTAATTTGATATTGTCAGCCATCTTGAATTACTCCTCTCTTCTTTCCTGCCAGCCTGTAAGCCTGAACTCCAGGAACTTGATGAACTTCTCACAGAGAATACCGATAATGCCGAGGATGATGATGTAAAGCAGCATCGGAGCCACTTCGAAGCTTCCGGAAAATGAACGTATACGTATACCCATTCCTGCCATGGAGCCTGTTGATTCGGCTGCGATAAGGGTGGTCAGACCGACAGATACTCCAAGACGGACTGCTGTCAGGATAAAAGGAGTGGTTGCCGGAAAGATGACCTTGACAAAGATATCTCCATCCTTGGCGCCAAGGACTCTTGCGGCCTTGATAAGGGTGTTGTCAATGTTGCGGACACCCTGATATATGGTGACGCACATGATGAGAAAGGTTGCCAGCCAGATAACGATGACCTGAGGCTTGCGTCCTACGCCGGCCGCAATAACTACCAGCGGAACATAAGCGAGAGGCGGGATGTTTCGAATAAACTGGATCCAGGGATCAAGAATGCCGCGGACAGGAGCATACCAGGCCATAAGGAAGGCTACAGGTACGGCTGTGACAAAGCCGAGTGAGAATCCCAGAACTACCGAAAGCATGGAGCTGAAGAAGTCCTCGGCAAGAATGCCGCGGTCAAGAACCGTCTTCAGAGCCTCAAATATCGTCGGAATGAACGGGAACGATCTTGCTGTCTTAGGATTGATCGAAAGAATATACCAAAGCAGGATAGCTACACATAGTGATATAAGGACCCATGCCCACTGAGGTATTCTTTCACTGATACTGTTTTTTTTGTCCATCTGATTTCCCCCTTGCTGCTATTACCCCGAAGTATTAATAAAAGTCCTTGATACGATGGAACCAGGTACCTGCAGGGTCGTTGGTAGCCTTCATATAACCGGACATTTTATCCATGTATGCTTTCTTAATATCCGCATATTCCGGATCGTAGCAGACATTGTGCAGCTGATACGGATCCTTCTTAAGATCGTAGAGCTCACCGCGCTCGCTCTCGTTAAAGGTGAGCTGGTAATCGTGATCTCTGACCATGCGTTGACGGGCAACATAGAAATGATTGTGATATTCTCCGTATATCTCCGTGCGTCCGTTGCTTTCCTTTTCCCCGTTCATAAGCGGGAGAATGCTGTCGCCGTCGACCGGTTTCGGAGGCTTGACTCCGGCGACATCCAGTATTGTCGGCATCATTTCCTGAAGATAAACGAAGCTGTCATTGTCCTTTGTTCCGGCGCCCTTGACCACCATAGGGATGTGGTAGATCTCGTCAAAGGTAAAGGCGCCCTTTTCTATCAGCCTGTGAGCGCCGAGACAGTCACCGTGGTCGGCTGAGTAAATTATGATAGTATCGTCATAAAGCCCTTCATCCTTGAGCTTCTGAACGATCATTCCAACCATATCATCTATCATGGTGCAGTGACCGTAATATCTTGCTGCGATCTCCTGAAAGCCCTTCCAGCCGTAATTGCCGAGACCCCACATCTTTTCGCTCAGCTGATAACCGTAAGGCTTGTCGGACATATCGTCGCAGTAGCTCGGATGCTCAGGAATGCCGGCAGGATCATACATGGAATAATAAGGCTCAGGAACGATGCTTGGAGAATGAGGACCCCAGAAGTTTGCCCAGATAAAGAACGGCTTATCCTGATTCTTTGCCTCGTCGATTATGCGGTTCGTCTCATGGGCAACGAAATACTCTATTGTGCTCTCGATCGGGCCCTCGTGCTTGCAGAACATTTCCTGTATCTGGAGATTAGGGTTGTCTCCCAGGAATCCGTTGGACACATCAATATTTTCAAAGCCGTTTTCCCTGAGATACTCTTCATAGTAATTCGGAGTGTTGTCAGGCGGCTGGTTGAATATCAGATGAGGAAAAACTCCGCTTCCAGGGAATGCATACCCCATAAACGGCTTTCCGTCATCAAAGCCGCACTCCTCAGGAGTCATTGAAGGGGATACATGCCACTTTCCGGCATATCCGCAGAAATATCCGGCATCATGCATGCACTGTCCGAGCAGAGGCGTGCCCTCCTTTATGTCTGTGAAGTTGTCGATAACACCGTGCTTATGGGCATAAAGACCTGTCATAACACTGGCACGGGAGGGAGCGCATATTGCCGAAGAGGTATAGGCATTGGTAAATTTCATACCCTCCTCAGCGAGTCTGTCTATATTAGGCGTTTTGCAGATATCATTCAGACCGTAAGCACCGACTGTATCCAACCGCTGCTGGTCAGAAAGAATCAGTAAGACATTTTTAAGTTTCGGCATAGGCAACCCCCTTTTGAAGATAATATGTTTAAATAGTAACATTCAAAAGGGAATTAGTCAATTATCGCTAAAAATGCATCTGATAATAAAGAGGAATTTATTCAATTATACTAATGGAGAAAGAAAATTCTGTGCTTTTTTCAGGTTTAAGAAGCAGAATATTATCTTTATCTTCGAATTTTCCAGAGGAGGTCTCTCTGTCGGAACACCCCATCCAGGGTTCAAGACATAAAAAGGGGGCTCCGGGCTTCGTCCAGAACGCGATGATCGGAAAGTCATGAAAGTCCATACAAAGTCCCTTTCCGGTTCGGCTGTTGACAAGGCTTACCCGGCGGGAGATGAGTTTGGTGAAGGCAATGGTATCAAGTCTTCGGAAGTACTCATAGGCTAATTTCAGGCGGTCGTCGCCGTTCAGCACATATTCACCGGGACTGTCAGAAATGAGGCCTTCGGAGGTGAACAGTACGGTTCTTGCTGTCTCGGGTCTTTCAAAGATAAGACTGTAATCCTCAAAGGACTCACCCTTACGAAGTGGGCAGTTAAAAGCCGTATGACCTCCGATGCAGAAAGGCATGTCGGTATTGCTCAGGTTTTCAATGTGAAAGCATGTGGAAAAACCGTTTTCATGAAGCAGGTGTGTAACTCTGAGAGAAAAGGCAAAGGGATACATATCGAGGCTGGTCTCGTTCTCCCGAAGCTCCATGGTAATGCTGTCCTCGGAAAGCTCTAGAAGAGACCACTGCATATCCCTCGCAAAGCCGTGACGCTTCATGGAACAGCTTTTTCCCTGTATTTGAGCGGTGCCGTTCCTGAGATTTCCGATAACGGGAAACAGGATCGGATTACGGCCGGGCCATACAGCTGGATCACCCTGCCATATGTATTCTGTGCCGCCTCTGCTGAAGGAAACAAGCTCTCCGCCCGAGGCGGATGCGATAGCGGTGGTTTCGCCTTTTCTCAATATGTATTCCATGGAAGCCTCCTTGCTCATGTTTTTCCGTCTGCTCCCCAGACACCGTCCTTCATGCATTAACTGCTCAGCACGGAAAACCCATTCGCAATCCGTTCGCTGCCGCTCTCTCCTTGCTCATGTTTTTCCGTCTGCTCCTCAGACACCGTCCTTCACATCAGGAGGAAATATGCAAGCACATTTCCTCCTTCTGTTCAGTCCTGTGCTGAGCAGTTAAGTGAATTTGATCACGTTGTAAATATTGATCATTATAAGGACTATCATCAGGGTGATAAAGAGCTTGTCTACCTGTTCAGAGGTGAGCTTTTTATTGAGCTGACGGCCTGCCATTCCTCCGGTTATGCCTCCGATGACCATCAGGACGAGTATTCCGACGGCGAATTCAGGGACTGTGTGTGTCACAAGACTGAATATCAGGCTGGCAAGCTGGGAGAAGAATATTATATACAGAGAGTTCTCGGCTGCCGATTTGGTGTCCATTGAAAAGAAATAGAACAGGACAACGAGATTGATCGGGCCTCCGCCGATGCCGAGAAATGAACTCATGAATCCGAGAAAGAATCCGATAAGCACACAGGCTGCGGTATTTCTCACTGAGAGAGTCTTTATTTTACTCTTGTTTATTGTGTAAATAAGTGTTCCCAGGGTGACAGCAAGCAGGCAGGCAGCCTGAATGGCTCCGACTCTGTCCGGATCGGCACTGGCTGCTTTTATTATCTGAAAGATCTGCTTTCCAATGATTCCGCCCAATGCGGCGCCGAGAGAAAGCGGAAGACCTGTTGCGGGATTGAAGCTGGTCTTTCCGGAGAGCTTTGAACGCAGCACATTGTAGCTGGTCATGCTGAGAACCGTGCAGCCCGAAAGAAAGCTGATGGCAGAAACGCTCATGATGCCGAAAGCATCCAGAGCGGGCTTGATTATTACTCCGCCGCCTATGCCGCAGACAGCCCCTATTATCGAAGCTCCGAAACAGATGATGAAAATTAACAGATAGATCATTTAGGACACCTTTCCTGAATATTTTCCGATATTGTCAATTATCCCACAGCCGCTTCCAGAGTTCAACTTATAAGAGGCTTACAGCGCCTTTTTTAGCTGCAGCCAAGCTGCATTGCAGACGTCATCGCGGCTCCCTCTGCGCGAGCGGAGTATGGCATGTTCAAGGATGAATAACGGTATCGGAGCCGGGCATCTCTTGCCGTGAGTATCTGACAGGTGCTATCATTTATGAGTGATCTTCAAACAGAGGATCACTATAGAGAATAAATGAAAGTAAGAGAAAAGAAACGGGAGATAGAAGAAATGGCACTCAGTCTGTTGATAAAGCCTGCCTCGGGAGCCTGCAACATGCGCTGCAGGTACTGTTTTTATGCGGATGAGGCAGAACACAGATCGAAGGCTTTGATGGGCATGATGACCGCAGAAACAATGGAACAGATACTGAGACGGGTATATGAGACCGACTGCGGGATATGCTCTGTTGCCTTTCAGGGAGGCGAACCGACTCTGGCAGGGCTGGATTTTTTCAAAAGGTTCACTCAGCTGGCTCTTACTCTGCCGAATCCCCACAGAGTAAGACTTCAGATATCGATGCAGACGAACGGTCTGCTTATTGATGAGGAATGGGCTCATTGGTTTAAGGAGAACCATGTGCTGGTCGGGATCTCACTGGACGGACCGAAGGCGCTGCATGACAGATACAGGGTCGATGCGGAGGAACAGGGAACCTTCGGACGGGTCATAAACGGCATTGAGCTGCTGAGACGCTTTGGGGTGGATTTCAATATCCTGAGCGTGATCACCGCAGAGGCAGCGAAAAATGCCGGAAGGATATATAGTCATTTCACAGACTGCGGCCTCGATTATCATCAGTTTATCGAATGCCTGGATCCTCTCGGAGAGGAAAACGGGGCAGCGGAGTATTCCCTGACGCCAGAGGCGTATGCAGGCTTTTTGAAGGAGCTGCTCGATGTCTGGCACAGGGATATGATGTCCGGCCATTATGTATATAACAGATATTTTGAAAATCTGATGATGATCATGGCGGGGCAGCATCCGGAAAGCTGTGCCCTTCAGGGATGCTGCGGGAATCATTTTGTGATTGAAGCTGACGGAAGTGTCTATCCCTGCGATTTTTATGTACTGGATGAGTGGAGGATAGGAGATGTCTTCAGGGATTCATGGGCGGAGCTGGAAAGAAACAGAAGGGCCTCAGGCTTTATTCAGGCTTCCTTTCCAGTTCCCGAAAAATGCAGAAAATGCAGAGTGTTTGCCCTGTGCAGAAACGGATGCCGTCGTCTGAGAACGGCGCCAGTCGGCAGCTTGGTTCCGGAGAATATTTATTGTGAGGCATACGCTGAATTTTTACCGTATGCGGTGCCTAAGCTTAGAGAAGTACTGAAAATGCTGGAAAGCAGGGTATAAACTGTGCAACATGCTGTCACAGCGACAGGAAAATCTATTAGCGGGAGCAGAGATGTTAAACTATAATAAAAGAAGCTGATAAGCATATGCGGTATCTTTTAGAAGTAAGCGATACTTTACAGCTTACCTGTCCCTTATGGAAGCAAGTAATACCTTGTGGCTTAGCCGATCCTTATGTGAAGTAAGCGATACCTCATGATTTACCTGTGCTTGGCAGCTTCAGTAAATTGTCCGAAACCGTACGGTTGCCGGGGAGATAGCGCCCGGAGCTTTGCGGATGCGGGACAGTCAGCAGCGAAATACGGAGGTAGAGTATATGAATCACCTTGGAGTGGATGTACAAATCAAGAATAAACCTGTGCTGGATCCTGATTTTATCCCGATGCTTTCGTTTAACCGTGCGTTTCTGGCGGATGCAAGACAGCCGCTGGAGATTGCGGTGGAGCGGGCTGACGGACAGGTTGCTGCCTGCCATACATTTATTCACGGCACTCCGGAAATGGAAAAGGCCGATTTCTATTATGTTGACCGTCTGGTCAAGACTCTGCTCTGGATGAAGGGCGGATATAAGATATATGTGGGTAAGAACCGTGCGGTATATGACTATCTTGCTGCCGCATATGCTCCGGACGGACCGAGAGCCTTTGACAGTGATTTTATGGCGGGGATCTTTGAGAAGCCGTTTGAAATAGTGCTGGTGGATGAGGTTCCTGAGACAAAGGACTGCCCGAAGGCTATGGGCGGCCATCTTGAGGGCTGCCGTATAGGCTTTGATGCCGGAGGCTCAGACCGCAAGGTATCGGCGGTGATCGACGGAGAGACGGTATTTTCAGAGGAGGTGGTATGGCTGCCAAAGGTCAACCCGGATCCGGAATACCATTACGAGGGAATAGTATCGGCTCTTAAGACGGCGGCAGCCCACATGCCGAGAGTTGATGCGGTAGGAGTGTCCTCTGCGGGAATTTATATCAACAACAGGACGATGAGCGCCTCCCTCTTCCTTAAGGTTCCGAAGGAGCTGTACGAGGAGAAGGTAAAGAATATCTATATCAGAGCTATAACCGATAC
>JAQXPY010000030.1 GCA_029100885.1 Clostridiales bacterium
GGAGCTTCTGACCAGAAGAAAAGAAACACAGCCTGTAGAGTATCCTTCGGCAGGATCTGTATTCAAGAGACCGGAAGGGCATTTTGCCGGAAAGCTGATCAGTGATGCAGGGCTCAAAGGGTATTCTATCGGCGGAGCCGAGGTGAGTGAAAAGCATGCAGGCTTTATTATCAATAAGGGAGGAGCCACCTCCTCGGATATATACTCCCTTATCGAATATATCAGACAGGAGATATTGAAAAGGGACGGTATAGAGCTTGTTCCTGAAGTGAAGTTCCTTGGTGATTTTTAAGCCGGTACCAGCGTTTACCTTTACACCGGATCAACCGGAAGTCTGGTTCGAAGATCGAAAACAGATCGAAAAGCCTATCCCGTTACACAGAACCGGTCGGAACCGGGTTTTAAGATTTACGACAGACCGAGAGTCTTGCATGGGGACAACGGTCTGCCTCCCGCTAATACAGAAGGAGATCGATAAATGAACAGTACGCTGCTGAATATTTCCCAGGGCTATAACAATCTGCATCAGAAGGCTACGGTCGCAGTCCTTGCTGAGCGAATGAATCTGGAAAATCTCACACCGGAGATAGATCTTGAGAACAGGGTGATAGAGGAGTACAGCATTGCCAGACCGTCCTTCCAGCTGACGGGTTTTTTTGATATTTTCCCGTACAAGAGAGTGCAGATCATAGGAAAAACAGAATATCAGTTTATGCAGACCCTTTCCGGAGAGGTGCTGAAGGAGAGATTTGAGAAAATAGTATCTTATCAGATACCATGCATTATTGTGACATGGAATCTGCCTGTTTCCGAAATGATACTTGAGCTGTGCCGCAGTCACGGTGTTCCTGTGCTCCGTACGGCAAAGGAAACGATGGATGCCGATTCAGAGGCGATCAAGCTGCTCAGGGTCATGCTGTCCCCTAAACTCACTATTCACGGAGTTCTTGTTGATGTATATGGTATCGGAGTGCTGATCCGCGGTGACAGCGGCATCGGCAAATCCGAGGCGGCATTGGAGCTGATCAAGAGAGGACACAGGCTTGTGGCCGATGATGTTGTGGAGATCAGAAAGGTATCGGATGAGACGCTGGTTGGTGTTGCGCCGGAGCTGACAAGGGATTTTATTGAGCTCAGGGGCATAGGCGTCATAAACATCAGAGCCATGTTCGGGTATGAGGCCGTTAAGGGCTCACAGAATATCGACATGATAGTCAATTTAGAGGAATACAGAAAAGAAAAGAATTATGACAGATTCGGACTGGAGCCACGGTATGACGATATAATGGGCAACAAGATCTTCAAGGTGGATATACCGGTGAGACCGGGCAGGAATATCGCAGTCATCGTCGAGTCTGCCGCCATTAATTTCAGGGCCAAGATCATGGGCTATGACGCTCCTGAGGATTTTATGAGCAGGATCAAAAGGATAAAGGAAAATGCTGCGATTCGGGATGATGGGTGCGGCGTATGAAAACACTCGTGATAATAACCGGAATGTCCGGAGCCGGAAAGACAGTCGCATTGAAGACGATGGAGGATCTCGGCTATTATACGGTTGACAACATGCCTGTAGTGCTTATTCCCAAGTTTGCGGAGCTTACAGGGAGCTTTTCACATGATGTTGCCATAGGTGTAGATATCAGAAGCGCAGACCTTTTTTCCGATTTCAAAAATGTTCTTACAGAGCTTGAAAATGAAGGAGTAGAATGCAGACTGCTGTTTCTGGATGCCTCGGACAAGGTGCTTCTGAAGCGCTTTAAAGAAACGAGAAGGACCCATCCTCTTTCACCTGCCGGACATATCGAGGAGGGCATTAAAAAAGAAAGAGAAGCCCTGACATGGCTCAGGGGCAGATCCGATTATATTATGGATACATCCGGAATGGCGGTCAAGAATCTGCGAGGCCAGCTGGAGAGAATCTTTTCGGCGAAGGAAAGCTTCAGGAACCTTTATGTCAATATTCTGTCCTTCGGATATAAATACGGGATACCGGATGATGCCGACATTGTTATGGATGTCAGATTCATGCCTAATCCGTTCTACGTGGATGAGCTGAAGGAAAAGACGGGACTGGATCCGGAAGTGCGCGAGTATGTTCTCAGTGCCAATGATTCAAAGGAGTTCATTGATAAGCTGACGGGACTCATAGATTTTCTGATTCCAAAGTACATCGAAGAGGGCAAGAATCAGCTGATCATAGCCTTTGGATGTACGGGAGGAAAGCACAGATCCGTTACTGTTGCGGAGACGCTCTATTCGCATCTTTCCGGCACTGCCGACTACGGATTGAATGTCGAGCACAGGGATATTAAGAGATAATGTCATTTTCATCAGAAGTTAAAAACGAAGTTCGAAATAAAAACTTTACTTTAAAAAAACGCCATAGTAAAATTGGCGGAAGTACAATTAATGATAAGCAGGATATTCTGATAGATGCCTTTTTAAGATCCGGGACGATCTCGGATCCGGAGAAGTTTTATCACATGGAGTTTATATGTGATTCATCGGAAGAGGCACAGAAAATCAGAAATGCGGCGGAAGGCTTCGGAATATCCACAGGTATTATGCAGCGAAAAGACAAGCATGTGGTTTATCTCAAGGAAAGCGCTGCCATTACGGATATGCTGGTGGCAATGGGGGCGACCAATGCCGCGCTGCAGCTTGAGGAGGTAATAGTACTCAAGGAATTTAAAGGAAGCATTCAGCGCCGTGTGAACTGCGAGACCTCAAATATCAGGAAAACTGTTTCTGCTGCGGTAAGGCAGCTTGAGGATATCGAATTAATTAATGAGAAGATCGGTCTTTCAGGTCTTCCGGAGGGACTTCAGGAAGCGGCAAGGCTGCGCACGGATCATCCTGATGCGTCGCTTAATGAACTTGCGGGATATCTGTCGGATACCGGCAAATCGGGGCTGAATCACAGATTCAGAAGGATCGCAAGGATCGCAGATCAGCTGAGATCAGAACAAATACTTTAAGATTACTATAAAATGGGGGTTTTTTTTATTATGGTAAGCAATGAAGTTGTTATTCGTATTTCCCAGGACATCGAAAGAAAGCTGGCAAATCTGATATCGGTAGCCGGAGAGTATTCTTCAAAAATATATATCAGAACAGAGGATAAGAAGATCAACGCCAAGAGCCTTATGGGAATGATGAATCTGGTCTCATGTACAGGAGACACTATCACGGTCATGGCAGAGGGACCGGATGAGGAGGAGGCACTTAAGGCGGTAGTTGATTATATCAACAAGTGATCCGAATCAGCATCCGATATAATAACAGCCAGCGCTCCAAAGCTGCGGATGATATAATAACTGCAGGCGCTCCGAAGCCGGGACTGATAGTTACGACAAGTGGTCCTGAGAGGTCAGCTCTTGTAAGCAGCAACAAACATTAATTTTAACAAATCGATCAGCAGGCTGTCCGGCCTGCTGTTATACTATAAGCCATGTCATTTACTCATCTGCATGTACATACCCAGTATTCACTTCTTGACGGTTCGTCTCGTATTCAGGAGCTGATTTCCCATGCGGCAGAGCTTGGGATGGATTCTGTAGCGATCACGGATCATGGCGTGATGTACGGAGTTATTGATTTTTATAAGGAAGCAAAAAAACAGGGGATAAAGCCTGTTATAGGATGTGAGGTGTATGTAGCTCCAGGCTCCAGATTTGATAAGGAAAAATACTCCGCAGACAATAACAGATATTATCATCTGATCCTTCTGGCGGAAAACAACAAGGGCTATGAGAATCTGATGAAGATAGTGTCGTCGGGCTTTGTCGAAGGCTTCTATTATAAGCCCAGAGTGGATACGAAGCTGCTGGAGGACTATCATGAGGGAATCATTGCCTGCTCTGCGTGTCTGGCGGGAGAGGTAGCAGTAAATCTGACTGCAGGTATGTATGATGAAGCAAAGAAGGCCGCATTGAAATACAGAGATATTTTCGGTAAGGATAATTTCTTTCTCGAGCTCCAGGATCACGGCATTGAGCTGCAGAGGACGGTGAATGCGGGGCTTATCAGACTGTCGGAGGAGACAGGGATTGAGCTCGTGGCAACCAATGATGTTCATTATACCTTCAGTGAGGACGCAGAGCCCCATGATATTCTGCTCTGTATTCAGACCGGAAAAAAGGTGAAGGATGCCGACAGAATGCGCTATGAGGGCGGTCAGTATTATCTGAAGAGCGAGGAAGAAATGAGGCAGCTCTTCAGGAGTGTCCCAAGGGCCTTGGATAATACTCATAAGATTGCTGAAAGATGCAATGTGGAGATAGAGTTCGGCAGCTACAAGCTGCCTCGTTTCGCGGTTCCATCCGGTTATACTGCCGGAGAATACCTTGTCATGCTCTGCAGAGAGGGTGTGGAAAAGCGATATCCGGGTGCATACGGCGCCGAAGACGGGGGTTCAAAGCAGTATGGCATCAATATTAGGGAGAGGCTGGATTATGAGCTCGATACTATTGAGAGTATGGGCTTTGTGGAGTATTTTCTGATAGTATCGGATTTTATATCCTATGCCAAAAGAAAAGGTATTCCTGTGGGACCGGGAAGGGGTTCTGCAGCGGGCTCGGTGGTGGCATATTCACTGGGTATCACAAACATCGATCCTGTCAGATTCTCGCTGCTTTTCGAGAGATTTCTCAACCCGGAAAGAGTATCCATGCCGGACATAGATGTAGATTTCTGCTATGAAAGAAGGCAGGAGGTCATCGATTATGTCGTCAGCAAATACGGAAAGGATAATGTGGCGCAGATAGTTACCTTCGGAACATTGCTGGCAAGAGGTGTCATAAGAGATGTGGGAAGAGTGCTGGATATGCCTCTTCCGGATGTAGATCGCATTGCGAGGATGATTCCAAACGAGCTCGGAATGACACTCACCAAGGCACTGACGGTAAGCCCGGAGTTTAAGAAAGCATATGAAACAAGCAGTGATGTAAAGTATCTTGTGGATATGTCCATGAGACTGGAGGGACTACCGAGACATTCCAGTATGCATGCGGCGGGAGTGCTTATTACCAGCGACAGAGTAGACAGATTCGTTCCTCTGTCCAGAAACCAGGACGGAACCATTGTTACCCAGTATGTCATGACAACATTGGAGGAGCTGGGACTGCTCAAGATGGATTTCCTCGGGCTCAGGACACTGACGGTTATTAATAATGCTGTAGAGCAGATATACAGAAATCACGGCGTCAGAGTGGATATCGACAAGATCGATTATGACGACAGGGATGTTTTCCGAATGATCTCAAGAGGAGAAACAGCAGGTGTGTTCCAGCTTGAATCTGCCGGAATGACTTCATTTATGAAGGAGCTAAAGCCGGAATCCATAGATGATATCATAGCAGGTCTGGCTTTGTACCGTCCGGGACCGATGGACTTTATTCCAAGATATATCAGAGGAAAAGAGAATAAAGCTTCGGTTACATACGAATGTCCTGAGCTTGAACCTATTCTTTCAAGCACATACGGATGTATTGTATATCAGGAGCAGGTAATGCAGATCGTTCAGAGCCTTGCGGGCTATACACTCGGGAGAGCGGATCTGGTACGGCGAGCAATGTCAAAGAAGAAGCATTCCGTGATGCAGAAGGAGAGGCAGAATTTTGTATACGGAAATACCGAGGAGGGTGTCAGGGGCTGTATAGCAAACGGAATCTCAGAGGAAACTGCCAACAGGATATTTGATGAAATGACGGATTTCGCATCCTATGCCTTCAATAAGTCCCATGCCGCGGCATATGCAGTGGTATCCTACCAGACGGCATGGCTGAAGCATTATTATCCGGCAGAATTTATGGCTGCCCTCATGACCTCGGTAATGGACAACAGTACCAAGACCTCGGAATACACCCAGACCTGCAGGGCTCTCGGCATCAGGCTCATGCCTCCGGATATCAATGTGGGAGAGTTTGGCTTCACGGCGGTCGGAACGGAAGCGGATAATACGCCGGGCAAAAAGAAAAAAACCGAAAAATCAGACGATAAAAGGACTGATGCGAAAGATCCGGAAAACAGAAAGACAGATGAAGACAGGGAATACAGAGGCACCATCATTTACGGACTCACTGCCATCAAGGGAGTCGGAAGAACCGTAGTTGAGGACATTGCCGCAGAGAGGCGAAGCGGAGGAGCTTTTGAGGACCTGGAGGATTTTATCAGGAGAATGCCGGATTCCGTAAACAGGAAGGCGATAGAGAATCTGATAAAGGCCGGAGCCTTTGACTGTGTGCCGGGAACCAGAAAACAGAAGCTGTATATGATGAGCGAGCTGCTGGAGGAGGCCTCGGTAAGAAAAAAGTCTGATTTTAAAGGACAGCTGAGCCTGTTTGACATTGCACAGGGGGCAGATCAGGAGACCTTCAGGCATCCTGTCCCGGATATCGGAGAGTTCTCAAAGGAAGAGCTTCTGACATATGAAAAGGAAGCATCCGGAATATATCTGAGCGGCCATCCTATGGACAGCTGTATGGATATATGCAGAAAGCTGGTAACCGCATGGGCGCCGGATTATCAGGCGGAGGAAAGCACAGGACTTTGCAGACTTCAGGAGGGAATAAAGGTCGTAAGTGCCGGAGTAGTAAATGCAAGAAAGCTGAAAACGACAAAGACCAACAGGCAGATGGCATTTATCACACTGGAGGATGTGTATGGTCAGATAGATGCCGTGGTATTCCCGGATGTATTTGAGCAGAGCAGGAGTCTGACGGAGCCGGAGGCGAAGATCTTTATCTCGGGGCATATAAGTATAGGAAGAGACGAAACAGCATCGCTTATAGCCGAAAGAATAGTCGGAATAAATGATATCAGAAAGGAGCTCTGGATAGCCTTTAATGATATCGAAGATTACAGGGAGCATTCCGGAGCTCTGGAGGATTTCTGCTTTGAAAATCCCGGCAACACTCAGGTGGTAGCGTTTCTCAGAAAAGAAAGAGCAGCCAAGCGTCTCAAAGCAGACCTGCGGATCAGCGTGTCGGAGGCGTCGGAGGAGATTCTTGGAAAGCTGTTCGGAAGAGAAAACGTCAGGATCAGGGTCATAGGTCTGTGAGCATATGCGTGTCTGAGAAGCGTCGGTGATGATGACCGTGCATAACCGTGCACCGGATAAATGAAGACAGAGAATCGAAGGCGCAGCTGCAAGGGCAGAGAACAGAAGGCACAGCTTCAAGGCCAGAGAACAGAAGATGCAGCTGCAAGGGCAGAGACAGCGGGAAGGAGAAAAAATGGACAGAGTACTGTGCGGAGCAAATGCTCAGAGCATGAAATATTTTTTCAATGAAGAGGAGTTTGGAAAGCTGCCGGGAGCGGTAAGGGATGAGCTAAAGGCTATGTGCGTGTCATACTGTGCGGATGTGGGCGGTGTTATAACTCTTGTTTTTGATGATGAAAACCATCTGCATTTTCAGACCGTATCCCCGATAGATGAGATAGGTGCGGAGCTGAAGATCAGAAAGTATCAGAGGGATAACGCGGAGCTGTTCGGTCAGCTGGAGAGATTCGCTTCGGAGGTCTGCGGCAGGAAGGATGACTGAAAACAGTGTATTCTCAAATACTTTATTATTGCTGTAAAGTCGAAAAATACGTAGTTCGGATCGGTATATGAAGATAGGAAATATTGAACTTAAGACAAATGTAATAATGGCGCCTATGGCGGGAATCACTGACACAGCCTACAGGATCATTCTCAAGGAGATGGGAGCAGGCATGACCAGCACCGAAATG